>NZ_WTKW01000045.1:0-17465 GCF_011378745.1 Pseudoalteromonas sp. Z1A6 | reverse complement strand
AACTCGGTACACCATTAAGTCAAAACATGCTTAACTGAATGGTGTTAGCAATTAGCGGCTTTTTTGTGTTCAATAAATAACTAATTGATTATTTACGTTTAGTCGGCTTAACACGCTGATTGTGTTTTTTAACTGCTTTACGAATTTGGTTGATTTTAGCGCGTTTATCTTTGCGTTTTTCAGGCATAACAGAAAGCTTAGTTTGTGTTTCGCGGCCTAATTTAACGGTTTTACGCAAGTAGTTTACTGTTTCTAAATCATACTCCATCCAACCACCTTGTGGCACGCGCTTATCAAGCTCTAGTTTACCGTAACGAATACGAATAAGACGAGATACTTCCGCATCTTGAGACTGCCATAAACGACGAACTTCACGGTTACGCCCTTCATTTAACGTTACGTTAAACCAACGGTTAACGCCTTCGCCACCCATAGGGGTTACAGTCGTGAATTTGGCTGGACCATCTTCAAGCTCAACACCGCGTAGTAAGTTTTTAACCGTCTCGTTGGTTACTTCACCAAATACACGTGCAGAGTATTCACGCTCTACTTCATAGCTTGGGTGCATTAAACGGTTTGCCAGTTCACCATCGTTTGTAAAAAGCATTAAACCCGATGTATTAACGTCTAGTCGACCAACAGCAATCCAGCGATCGCCATCAATACGCGGAAGTCGGTCAAATACAGTACGACGCCCTTCAGGATCTTTACGTGTGCTTAACTCACCTTCTGGTTTGTTATACATAATCACACGACAGATTCGGTCTGCTTTTTCTTCGATTTTTACACTGTGTCCGTCAACACGAATCAAATCGGTTTCTTCAACACGGTCACCTAACTTTGCCACTTTACCGTTTACACTAACGCGGTTTGCGTCAATGTATTTTTCCATTTCACGGCGTGAGCCTACGCCTGCACGGGCTAAGACTTTTTGTAACTTTTCACCTTGTATAATACTCATTCGGATGGTTCTCTCACAGAAGGATCGCTCAATAACTGGTTAATTTTACTTTGCTGCTCTGTTGGCAACGCAGGTAAATTTTCAAGTCCAGTTAACGAAAAATAATCTAAAAATTGCTTAGTAGTTGCATATAAAGCCGGCTTTCCCGGAACCTCTTTATGCCCTACCACTTTAACCCACTCTCTTTCGAGTAAGGTTTTAATAATATTCGAACCCGTAGTAACACCTCTTACTTGCTCAATTTCGCCGCGTGTAATGGGCTGCCGGTATGCAATAAGTGATAATGTTTCCAGTAAAGCACGCGAGTATTTTGGTGCGCGTTCTTGCCACAAGTTATTTAACCAAGGGCTTAAACTACTGCATGCCTGAAACCGATACCCACTACCAACTTCAACTAAGCGAATACCACGAGTTTGAAAATGTTCTTGTATTGTATCTATTGCGTCATTTATTCGCGTCATAGAAATAGCTAAATCTATTAATACGATGTCTTTAAGGTGGCGTTTACTAACAGGCTTATCTGCAACAAAAATAGCTGCTTCAATGATCTCAACTAGTTGTTCATCACTAATTCGCCGACCCGACATACACACTCTTAACAAATAAAAATACACAGCCATCTATTATGACAGAACAACACCAAACTAGGAAAATATATCTATCAAATAACTAAATTTAAAACACAAAAAAGCCAGTGACTAGCACTGGCTTTAATCTTACTTACTAAAATGGTAACTATTAGTTACTTTTAAAAGCTTCTAATGCATCATCTTCAGCTACTGCGTTACCGTATTTTTTAATGTAACCCATAAACTCGCTTTTACTAATGCGCTTATCTTGGTTTTTATCCATGTAACCAAAATGATTTGAAATATCATCATCGTTACCTTCAACTACCGAGATATAGCCATTGCTGTCGTTATCTAGACTTGCAAAGCTGCTTTCAATTTTATCGAATTTAGCAATTTCAGCTTTAAATGCCGACTCACTTACTTCAGAATCAGTGGCTACTTTGCCATTATTAAGCTTCATATAAGTGTTAAATTCTTTGCGGCTAATTTCGTTATCCATATTGGTATCAATATTTGAAAAATGGCCCCAAATGCTATCGTCATCAGCTTCAACTTTTGAGATGTAGCCATCGCTATCATTATCTAAACTTGCAAAGTCACTGTCTATTCTTTCAAGACCTTGATTAGATGAACAAGCCGCTAGGCTTAATGATGCTAAAATAGTGGCTGCTAATGTTAACTTTTTCATAAGACGTATCCTTCGTAATTAATTAAATGTCACTTTAACTAATACAAATCCAATGCCAATAATAGTTAACTTATAATAATCAATAACTTAATCTCGATCGGTATATTTATTAAACAGTTTCAATAAGTTAAGCTTGCAAGCTTTGCAAACAACCTTGTAATTTTTGCAAAAAAATACCCGGTAAAAACCAGGCATTTCAAATTTACTTATTATAGTTAAGCTAATAATTAGATTGCTGCGTTTTGGTAGCGTTTAACAAACTCAGTAACGTTTTGACCATTACATTTTAATGAGTTTAGGTTACCAATTTTTTGACGAACAGGTGCTAAACCTTGTTTTAAAGCCGTCATACATAATTGAGTTTCTTGTTGAGCGTCTTTTGCAAATACTTCTACTTTCTCAACTGATGCGTTGCTTAATGTCGTTTTTTTAGCAATATCACGAATATCTTCACCATTACATAAAATGCTTTTAGAAAAACGAGATAGGTAAACACCGTGCTGGGCAGCTTCTTTACGAGCAACGCTAAAGCCTTCGTTTGCACTTAGTACACATAACTTAGACTCAATTTTGTTATCTTGGCTAAAGTAAGTATTGCTTTGAGCTGACGCAGTTGCAGATGCTAGTAAAGCAGTGGCTAAAAGTAGTTGAGTTTTCATGAGAGATCCTATTTGAACGAGCTAAACAAGTGAATTTCGCGCATTATATATTCAATAAAGTTAAGTTCAATTGAATTTTTTATTTATTTAAATAATTAATATTGTATTCACAATGTTTAAACTTTACCCATCATTTGATCAACATTTGCGCAGCTATTATCTCAATTCAGTCATGTTATGTACGCGTATTTACTGATACAATTTAATCTATTAAATAGAACCAATTTTAAGGTAAATTTTATGAAAGTGATTTCTTTCAATATCAATGGTCTGCGTGCTCGTCTTCACCAATTACAAGCAATTATCGACAAACATCAACCAGACGTTATTGGCTTGCAAGAGATTAAAGTTCACGACGAAGCATTCCCATTAGAAGATGTACAAAAAATGGGATATCACGTCTACTTTCATGGTCAAAAAGCGCATTATGGCGTAGCTATGTTATGCAAAAAAGAGCCTAAATCGGTCTTAAAAGGTTTTGCCACCGATACAGATGAATCGCAAAAACGCATGATAAGCGTCACTGTTGAACAAGAAAACGGTCGCGACCTTACTGTCATGAATGGCTATTTCCCACAAGGTGATAATATTAATCACGAAGCTAAATTCCCTTATAAACGTCAATTTTATAAAGATTTAATGACACACCTTGAAACCAATCACACACCCGATCAAGACGTCATCGTTATGGGTGATATCAACATATCACCTACCGATTTAGATATTGGTATTGGCGAAGTAAATGCTAAACGTTGGTTAAAAACGGGTAAATGTTCTTTCCAACCGGTAGAGCGTGAATGGCTTGCAACATTACTCAATTGGGGTTTTAAAGACACCTTTAGAGAGCAAAACCCCGAAACAGACGATCAATACTCATGGTTTGACTATCGCTCTAAAGGGTTTGTAGATAATCGAGGACTTCGTATAGATGTAGTGCTTGCAACCAATGAGCTTGCAGCACGCTGCATAGATACAGGTATTGATTACGAACTTCGCGGTATTGAAAAACCGTCAGATCATGCCCCTATATGGTCAACATTTAAGTAATTATTATGCTCAGCCTAACAATGCAGGGGCTACTTTGGGCTCTTGTAATTATTATTGCTCTATTAAGCTTTGATAAAAAAACATATAAAACATTGCTTAATACGCCAGTCCGTCAAACTGGCGTACTTGCGTGTGCGTTAGTGTTTGCAGTGCTTTGGCGAATAAAGGCTGGCATTTTAACTGGCCTTGATTTACACATACTAGGTGTTACGGCTGCTACATTAATTTTAGGCTGGCGGTTGACTATTTTAAGTAGCCTACTTGCCACAGCCCTACTCGCTGCCTTTGGTCAAATTGAACTTGAGCTGTTACCAGTACAACTGCTTATTGGTGCGTTTATTCCTATTTTATTGAGCTATCTTGGCTTTATAATTAGTTACCAATATTTACCTCGTCATTTTTTTGTCTATATATTTGTTTGTGCGTTTATAACCGCAGGATTTATAGCCTGTATAAAAATAAGCCTAGGTGCTTTATTTTACTTAGCTATAGGGCAATACAATTGGCAAGAACTTGCAGATAACTACGTTTATTTAAGTGCCATAATTTGGTTTCCTGAAGCAATGCTCAACGGCATGGCTATAACAATTATGATCACCTATCGCCCGCATTGGGTAAAAACTTTTTACGATAAGGACTACCTAGGCTCATGAGTCTTGAATATCAATGCCCCCTGTGTAACCTAGCACTTTTGAAAACTGATTCAACACTTCGTTGTGCTAACAACCACAGCTTTGATTTTGCTAAAGAAGGCTATGTTAATTTACTGCCTGTGCAACAGAAAAATTCAAAACAGCCGGGTGATTCACTTGAAATGGTACAAGCCAGACGTGCATTTTTAGAGCGTGGGTATTATCGTTTTTTACAGCAAAGCCTTAGTGATATAATCAGTAATATAAGTGCAAAAACTATTATTGATTTAGGATGCGGTGAAGGGTTTTATACCCAAGCAATAGCGAATAAAACAAATGCTGTTGTATACGGTGTCGATATTTCAAAATCAGCGGTTAAATATGCAGCAAAGCGCTACCCTAATTGCCATTTTAGTGTGGCATCAATCAGCCAAGCTCCCTTTAAAAGCCAATTTGCTGATGTACTTGTTAGCGTATTTGCACCTTTATTTGAGCAAGAGCTTGAACGCCTAGCAAATCAAAACGCAACATTAGTGGTTGCAAGCCCAGGACCCTGTCATTTAAAAGAGCTAAAATCGTATATATATTCAGAAGTAAACGAACATACTGAAATAGCCACTCCAAAAGGGTTTCAAAAATCAGAGCAGATCCTTTTAACAGAGCATGTAGCGCTTAGCTTTACTGATATTAAAAACTTAATAATGATGACGCCATTTGCATGGAAATTTAGACCCGAGCACTGGACAGCACTCGAAGAAAAAGGTGAACACACTGTCACCTTATCGTTTTATATTACTCAGTTTACCAAAATAGATAATGATGTAACTCTCTAAAACTGCTCTTTAGTAAACGCCCTGTCCATTTTATCAAACATATCTTTAAGTAAATTGGCAAGCTCCATATAACGGGGCTTGTTTTCACTTAACTGCGTTTGATATCCATTAGCTGCCATTTTAGTGTACAGCTCGTTATACCATTTTTGCATCGCAGGCTCTAAAGGCGTTTGCGCTCGCTTACCCAACCAAAATAAACCTTGTAATGGTAGCGATATAAAAAATAATGCACTTGCAATGGCTTGCGGTAAAAAATCAGAACCCAAGTAATTTAGCTGAAAAAACAATGTTAGCATGGCTAAGATTGGCATTACTGTAATGGCAAGCTCAGTCGCTCTAATTACTCTAAACTCTAAAAATAAGGGCGCAAGCTCTTTGCGCATTGGCCATTTTTTACCATACAAACGGCCAGTTTGTAGTTGTGACATCACACTTTTTTGCATCATGACTCCTCACAGATACTGCTTTTAAATACAATGGAAAAACGAGCTATACGCAAAGTGTAACACAAAATGAAAGAGTTACACTTTCTCAGTAAAACAGCTTAAATTTACCTTTTAATGGCGAACAATCCTAACTTAAACATCTCAATTAAGGTAAAGTATTTAACATTGCGTTAACCACTTTGCAATTGAACATTCAATTGTTTTAGCTTTACTTAATACCGTAAGTGTAACGATTACGAATTAACGTTTACTTACTAAATTTGTTTATGGAAATTGAATCTATGCCAACAACCTCTCCTGAATCACAACACGTTTTAGTTTTAAATTGTGGTAGCTCTAGCTTAAAGTTTGCCATTATTGATGCGAACGATGGTCACGAAATTATTTCAGGCCTTGCTGAACGCTTAGGCGCTAAAGCACCCTCTATTAAATACAAATTTAATGGTACTAAAACAGTTATCGACTTAGCGGCTAATCAAGCACATGCTAAGGCTATAAATACGCTTGTAAGCTTAATAAAAGATCACAACTTAGACGAGCAACTTATCGCAGTGGGCCATCGTGTTGTACATGGCGGCGAGCACTTTACGCGATCGGTATTGATTGACGAAAAAGTAATTGCAGGCATTACACAGTCGGCAACGCTTGCGCCGCTTCATGGGCACGCTAATTTACTAGGTATATCGTCGGCGCAGGCATCGTTTGAAGGTTTGCCACAAGTCGCGGTGTTTGATACTGCATTTCACCAAACTATGAATGAAGTTGCCTTTCTTTACGCTCTTCCATATAAGTTGTACACCGAGTTTGGTGTTAGGCGTTATGGTTTTCACGGCACAAGTCATTTTTATGTTGCAGGGCAAACAGCAAAGTTACTTGAGCAACCTATCGAGCAAAGCAATTTTATTAGTGCCCACTTAGGCAACGGCTGTTCTGTATGCGCTATTAAAAATGGTAAGAGTGTTGATACCAGCATGGGACTAACGCCTCTAGAGGGGCTGATAATGGGCACACGTAGCGGCGATATTGACCCTGGTTTATTTAACTTTTTAACCACTCAACTTGATTACACAGCCCAGCAAATAGATAACCTACTAAATCAAAAAAGTGGCTTGTTAGGTATTAGCGAGCTTTCTAACGATTGCCGTACCATTGAAGAAGCCGCTATAGCCGGTGATAAAAAAGCGATACTCGCAATTGAAATGTTTTGCTACCGACTTTCAAAACAAATCGCGGCGTATATGGTGCCATTACAGCGCCTTGATGCTGTTATATTTACTGGTGGTATTGGTGAAAACTCAGATATTATTCGTGAAAAAGTAATTACACAACTTGCCTTTTTAGGCATTAATTGTAATCCGCAAGCCAACCTCAATGCACGCTTTGGTCAAGAAGGCGTTATTAGCTGTAAAAATTCACACGTCAAAGCAGTTGTAATGCCAACCAATGAAGAATGGGTTATTGCCCTTGATGCTGCAAATATTGTAAAGGAGCTTTAATATGGCACGTCGTATTATGTTAATTCCTGTTTCTACCGGTGTGGGTTTGACGTCGGTATCAGTTGGTTTAGTGCGTGCACTTGAACAAAAAACAGTTAAAGTTAACTTTTTTAAACCAATAGCTCAGCCACGTTCTGGTGAAACAGGCCCTGAAAAATCAACGCAAATAGTTACTCAAGGCTCACCTATCAACCCACCAATGCCTTTTGCACTTGATTATGCTGAGCAAATGATTGGCGACGGTAAAGGTGATGACCTCCTAGAGGAAATTGTTGAACGCTTTGAAAGTAAAATAAACGATAACGAAGTCGCTATTATTGAAGGTATGGTACCTACTCGTCGCCAACCTTATGCTGGGCGTGTAAACCGCGAAATTGCGCAAACACTCGGCGCCGAAATTGTATTTGTACTTACCCCAGGTAATTACACCATTACTCAAATAGAAGACCGCCTTGAAATTGCAGCAGGTAACTACGGTGGTATCGATCATCCTCGCGTACTGGGCTGTATTTTTAATAAAGTAAATGCGCCACTTGATGAAGAAGGTCGTGCACGCGCCGATTTAGTCGATGCCTATAAACCTGAAGAGCTTGAAAACGAGTTAAATCGTTTAGCCTCCCTGCCTATTTTTAAAAAAAATCCGTTTATGTTACTTGGTGCAATCCCGTGGGATTTTGACTTAGTAGCGCCGCGCGTAAAAGACTTAAGCGCATACTTAAAAGCCACGATTATTAACGAAGGCGATATGCTTCATCGTCGTCTGCGCCGTATTACTTTTTGTGCCCGTACGGTTTCAAATATTTTAAATTATTTTACGCCAGGCGCTTTATTAGTAACACCGGGCGATCGCTCTGACATACTTGTTGCTGCGTGCTTATCTGCTATGAACGGCACTAAACTTGGTGCTATATTACTCACCGGTGGTTTTGAGCCAGAGCCACGTATTATGGCCTTGTGTGAGCAAGCCATGCAAACCGGCTTACCAATACTCGCAACCGATGCAGACACGTGGCGTACATCATTACTACTGCATAACTTTAATATGGAAGTACCAAATGATGATGACCAGCGTATTGAAAAAGTAAAAGATCACAACGCAGAGCATATCAATTCAAGCTGGCTAGATACTCTAGCTAAAAGTGTAGGTAAAACTCGTAAGTTATCACCACCCGCATTTCGTTACTTACTTACCACTAAAGCGCGTAAAGCAGGTAAAACCGTGGTTCTACCAGAAGGTAATGAACCTCGTACAATTAAAGCGGCTGCTATTTGTGGTCAACGCGGAATTGCTAAAACTATATTACTAGGCGATCGCGAAGAAATAATGCGCATTGCACAGCAGCAAGGTATTGAGCTAAACGAACATGTAAGTATTATCGAGCCTCAAAGCATTATTAATGATTATATTGCGCCTATGGTCGAAATTCGTAAAAGCAAAGGCCTAACTGCCGTAGTAGCACAAGAGCAACTACAAGATAACGTCGTACTGGGTACAATGATGCTTGAGCAAGGTAAAGTAGACGGTTTAGTATCGGGTGCAGTAAACACTACGGCAAATACAATTCGCCCACCACTGCAATTGATTAAAACAGCACCAGGGTCATCACTAGTATCATCTGTATTTTTTATGCTACTGCCTGACCAAGTGTTAGTTTACGGTGACTGTGCGATTAACCCAGACCCTAATGCTGAACAACTTGCAGACATAGCGATTCAATCTGCCGACTCTGCAGCTGCATTTGGCATAGAGCCGCGTGTTGCCATGATCAGCTACAGCACGGGCACTTCTGGTACAGGTGCCGATGTTGAAAAAGTACGTGAAGCCACAAAAATAGCAAAACAAAAACGTCCTGATCTAATTATCGACGGCCCACTACAATACGATGCAGCTATAATGGAAAACGTAGCACTTAAAAAAGCACCTAACAGCCCTGTAGCCGGTAAAGCGACCGTATTTATATTCCCAGATTTAAATACGGGTAATACCACGTATAAAGCAGTACAACGTAGTGCCGACTTGATAAGTATTGGCCCTATGCTGCAAGGTATGCGTAAACCTGTAAACGATTTAAGCCGTGGTGCATTAGTTGATGATATTGTGTATACAATCGCCTTAACTGCCATTCAGGCAGCTCAAACAGAAGCGCTAATTACTCATTAAACGTAACGTGTGCTTTTTATAGCCTAGCTATTATTTATTTAATAATTAACTAGTTAGGTTATTTATACCCTGCAACCCCCATACTTATCCACAGAAATTGTGGGTAAGTTTTTACTCCCTTCTTTTATCTACTTATTTACTGCTGAGTTAGTCGTTGTTACACCTTTAATTTAAAGCCAATAATCTATACTATAAAGCTATCAATATTGCTGTTCGCAGGCTTTTAATGTCAAAACAAACATTACAATTACACAGCACCATTTTATCTATACACAGTTTAGATGTAGATGCCGACATACCTGCGGCACTTTTAAAGCAATCTTTGTTTTTTATTTCTAAAACCCATGATGAACTTTCAATTGTATGCCCAAGCGATTTTGAAGTAAAAAGCCTGGATACCGAACCCGACTGGCAAGCTTTAGAGGTTGTAGGTCCACTTGGCTTTTCGTTAACCGGAATTATGGCTAATATTTCAGGGGTATTAGCGCGCGCTAAAATTTCTATCTTTTCAATCTCAACCTACGATACTGATTATATTCTCATAAAAAAACACACTGCAGAAAATGCTATTTCCGCTTTAAAAAAAGAGGGTTATAACGTGGTGGTAAACTAACTTATGAAAGCTCAAAAAATTGACTATTTAGCTCAAAATAAAACGCCTCTTAATGCAATAAATATTACCAGCCCATTTACAGGTAAAGTAATTGAACTGAAAGAGCATCCAGAACCTTTTTTTCGTTTTGGCACTCTGGGCCCTGGTATTATGGTGCAACTAACAAGTCATAAAATTTTATCACCGTTTGATGGAACTTTATTACAAGTAAAAAATGCAGGTACTGAGTTTATTCTACAAGCTAATAATGGTCTAAAAGTCTTGATTAACTTAACTATTTTTGATTCGCAATCAATTACGCATACCCATATTGCGCAACTCAATGGTAGCAAAATATGCAAAGGTCAACGCCTTGCTTATTTTGATTTACGAGAACTTGATACTCCAATGCTTGCTAGTTTAATTTTACTAAACGGCCATAACCTTGGCACATTTCATTACTCGCACTCGCATGTAAATGCGGGTGAAGACACACTATTAACTATTATTAAGAAGAACTAGATTTATGATCACTCTATACGGCATTAGCAACTGCGATACGATAAAAAAAGCTAAAAAACATTTAACTGATAACAACATCGAATTTACGTTTCATGACTACCGCAAAGATGGTGTAAATGAGCAAATGGTGAGTGAATTTGCAGACAAGCTCGATTGGGAACAAATCGTTAATAAACGTGGAACAACTTATCGCGCATTAACTGATGAGCAAAAACAGAGTCTAACTAAAGAAAGTGCTATCCCATTGTTGGTTGAACAACCTGCCATGATCAAACGTCCAGTACTGGTAAACAATGGCAGTTACCATTTAGGTTTTAAAGCAGCCCAATACGACGAGGTTTTTAAATAATGACTAATGACGTAACTCAACTCGCCCAAGCGCTAATCCAATGTGAATCGGTAACGCCCGAAGATGCTGGCTGCCAACAAATGATAAACGATCGCCTTGCTGCGGTTGGTTTTAATATAGAATCATTATTTTTTACCGACACACTTAATACTTGGGCTCGAAAAGGCACACAATCGCCGCACTTTTGTTTTGCTGGTCACACCGACGTTGTACCAACAGGCCCTGAAAAAAATTGGCAACACCCGCCGTTTTCAGGATTAATAAAAGATGGCCTACTGCACGGGCGTGGCGCTGCCGATATGAAAGGCTCATTAGCCGCAATGCTTGTAGCAACAGAGCGTTTTGTTACTAAACATCCAGATCATAAAGGCTCGATTTCTTTTTTAATCACTTCTGACGAAGAAGGACCGTTTATAAACGGCACAACACGTGTAATAGATACGCTAGAGGCACGCGGTGAAAAAATTGATATGTGCCTAGTAGGCGAACCCTCATCACGAGATGTATTAGGTGATGTTGTTAAAAATGGCCGAAGAGGTTCACTTACCGCTTACCTAACGGTTAAAGGCGTACAAGGTCATGTCGCCTACCCACATTTAGCACAAAACCCAATTCATCTAGCAACGCCTGCCCTTACTGAGCTTAGCCAAACTGTGTGGGATAACGGAAATGAATACTTCCCTGCTACCAGCTTTCAAATTTCGAATATTAATGGCGGCACAGGTGCTGGTAACGTGATCCCGGGTGATCTAGAAGTACAGTTTAACTTTAGATTTAGCACGCAAGTAACACATGAGCAACTCCAACAGCGTGTAAATGACATTCTACAAAAGCATAACTTAAATTATGAATTAAGTTGGATAGTAAATGGCTTACCTTTTATTACCGAGCACGGGCCGCTTGTTGATGCCACTGTTACAGCTATTAAATCAGTAACCGGTTTAACCACTAATCTAGAAACCACGGGTGGTACATCAGATGGTCGTTTTATTGCACAAACAGGGGCTAAAGTAATTGAACTTGGACCACGTAACGCCACTATCCATAAAGTAGATGAATGCGTAAGTACCGATGATTTAATAGCCCTTACCGACATTTACGAGCAAATATTAGAGCAACTTTTAGCATAATGGATGTAACTAAACCAACACCAATAATGTGTATCACAGGGCAAAGTGATACACATTTAACTGATATACAAAATCATCGCTTGCACAGCGCTATTATCAGCGACTTTTTAGCGCTGCAAAGTGCAGCACAAAAAGCAGGATTTGAGCTTACTATTGCCTCAAGTTTTCGCGACTTTAATCGTCAATCAATTATTTGGAATAATAAGTTTTTAGGTATTAGACCTGTTTTCAATAACCAGCAAAAGGTTGTAGATTTAACTAAATTAAATGATGTAGATAAATGCATAGCAATAATGCTCTACTCTGCATTACCTGGGGCAAGCAGGCACCATTTAGGCACCGATTTAGACGTGTTTGATAAAGCTGCGGTAAGTGATGATTATAAACTACAGCTAACACCCGATGAATATCTGCAAGGTGGGCCGTTTGCGCCTTTAAGTAATTGGCTTGATACTAACTTAGATAAATTTGGCTTTTATCGCCCTTACCAGCATGATTTAGGTGGTGTCGCACCTGAGCTTTGGCATATAAGCCATATTAAGCAATCACAATTATTAGTGAATAAGCTTAGCGAGCAAGTACTTTTTGAATGCATAAAAAACAGTGAACTACAGGGTAAGCAGGCAATACTTGATAACTTACCCGCTATTTATACACGCTTTGTAACAAACGTGAGTCCCCCTTAAAAAGAAGGTTAACTTAAATGATATTAAATCTTCTTTTTATTTAAAATAAATACCAGCACAGCGCCTAATATTAACGAGCTTGCTACTATAAATTCCATTGTTACCTGCTCTGATAAAAACAAGACCCCAGCAACGGCTGCAAGTACAGGTACACAAAGCTGCACAACAGCAGCTTGGGTACTTTTAAGCAGTGGCATAGCCACATACCAAACACTGTAACCAATTCCAGACGCTATCGCACCCGAGGCACATGCAAGCAAAACCCCTTCAATACTCATATTTTTTAAATAACTCATGCCAACAAGTAATAAAACAGGGATAGCCACTAAGCTTCTTATAAAGTTAAACCCCGTAGTACGCAGTGGCGATACGCACACTTTACCGCGAATACTGTAAATACCCCATGCCACACCACTGAGTGCCATAAGTGATGCACCTAATAATGAAGGTACAGCAGCAGATGGCAGCATTAAATATACAAACCCACCTAGCGCCACTATAAACGCGCACCACTGAAGCACACTCAACTGCTCTTTTTGATATATACCCCAGCCAATCATAGTGAGTTGCACGGCTGAAAACAAAATCAGTGCACCGGTGCCTGTATCCAGCTCTACGTATGCAATCGAAAAACAAAGTGCATAAACTAATAGGCTTATACTGCTTCGCCAGCTTCCTTTATCGCTTAAAATAGCGGGGTTAAAAGTGCCTTTTCGTTTTAAATTATGAGTATAAATAGCCATTATAATGCCCAAACACGCAGCACCACTGAGTAAGCGAATAACTGTAAAGTTCCAAGCATCTATATAGCCTTCGGCTAAAGCCATTCTGCAAAAAAGAGAGTTTGCAGCAAACGCAATTAAAGCAATTATTGTGTACAACGTAGCTTTCAAAAAAATTCCTTAGCAATAAAAACAAATTACAGCGTTATTTCAATTAATTAATTAACCTACTAAGCTAAAAACATTGTCATAAGCGCCTATAAAACCGCTTACTGAGCAGCACATTTAAACAGGATTGGTATAACTGTGCAAAGGGAGTATTTAGTTTTAATAAATTAGATTATTTATACTAAAATCTTAGCCGCATTTGCAAAATACGGTGTCTACAACACAAGATATCCTTTTAGTATTTTTCGTATACGACTTAGTGAATATCAATTACTTCATTTAAAAAATTCATTTACCATTACGCTTTAGGGATCATTGTATTCAATAAGACCAATAAAGTACCTTAAGTATTTCAATATTGTTACCCAACAAGAAAATTCACACTTTGTTCACCAATGTCATTTTATATTTCTTTATTAGCAGGCAGTTTTACTCTACGATTTTTTACAATATTTCACACATTTAGCTAAAAATAATATGTTAATGTATACAGGTGAATTTAGAGGAGTGCGCAGTGCGCCTAAGTATAATTTTAAGCTTTTGTTGTATTTTAAGTGGGTGTAGCACAATGGGCTTTAATGACCTATTTAATGACTATGCCACGCAAATGACACCAATAAGAAATGCGATCGAGAAAAACAATATCGAAGAAGCGCAATCCCTTATTGCCGATAATAGCACCATGCACAGCAGCTACTTACTCAACCAACTTGAGCAAGCTCGCTTAAACGACTTAGCCAATATGCCACAAGAGGCACAAGGTAAATTTGAGAACGTGTATACGCAAATGCAAAAAAAACGTGAAGCCGCCAAAATACAAGTAAGTGCGGGGCTTGAGCAAAGCAATGCGTTATTTACTAACGACTCAGCCATAACTTATGTGCCACCGGCTTACGAAATGAGTATGCTTCATAGTTATAAAGCACTTAACTACGTGTATAAAAATGATGTAGAAGGCGCTTTGGTCGAAATTCGCCGCGCTAATAAAGTACAAGTTGATGCACTAAGCGAAAATAAAACAGATGGCGACTCAACAGTTAAAGAAGCGCAGCAGCACTACCCTAGCATGGGCAATGTAACCAGAGATGTAAAAAATGGCTTTCAAAATGCCTACACATTTTATTTATCTGCTTTGCTTTATCAAAGTGCTAAACAGTATGACGATGCTTATATTGATTATAAAAAAGCACTGGCTATACAACCTAACAATATTTATTTACAGCAGGACGTAATGCGCCTTGCTAAAAAACAAGGATTTGACCAAGACCTAAGTGAATTTAAAAAACGTTTTAGTGATGCACCCACAATTTCTGCAACGCAAGGCGAAGTAATTGTTTTATTTGAACAAGGCTTAGTACCAAAACAAGATGAATTTAAACTGCGCTTACCAATTTATTCATCACGCGGCGATGCACGCTTTTACAGCCTTGCAATGCCAGTGTATAAAGATAATGCCTATGTGCGCCGCCTTAATAATATAAACATAGATGCACAAAGCATAGAGCTGAGCCCATTAGTACACATTGAAGCACTTGCAGCAAAAACATTAGAAGATCAAATACCTGCAAAAGTAGCTCGCCAAGTACTCAGATTAGTAGCTAAAGAGAAAGTGCGTGCAGAACTTGCTCGCAGTGCCGGTGATGTAGGTAACATACTTGCTAATATTTATAATTTGGCGTCTGAGCAAGCTGATACACGTAGCTGGCTTACACTTCCAAATCAAATAAGTGTTGCAAGGCAAAGCCTAAATACAGGTGAGCATTCTCTGCATATAGGCACACAAGCACCTATAAATTTTACCGTTAGTAAGCAAGGGTTAACGTTAATTTACTTAACCTCCGTTAATAACTACTTTAATTACCACGTAGTTCAACTTTAGGAGCCATCATGAAATACATAGCGCCATTATTAGCAGTCTTAATGCTCAGTGCATGTTCCAGTAAACCGGTTACATCGGGTATTTCCGTTGAACAAAATAAAAATCAGTTTAATGAGCAATTACGTGTAGATAATCCAGAGCTCGGTAAAAAGCTGGCCATTACTGATGTTAAAACACGTCAAACCAACCAGTTAACCGATGTAGTAGTGACACTTTCGAGCCAGTATAAAAAATCACAGTATTTGCAGTATCAATTTAATTGGTTTGATAAAGACGGCTTTGTTATTAAAGGCAATCATTCACCTTGGCAAGCACTCACCTTATTTGGTTTTGCAAAAACACAATTACCGGGCTTAGCACCTAGCTCTGATGCGGTTACCTTTTCTTTAGCAGTAAGAGAAGTGTCTACCGAATCACAAGAATTTAAAGATTAAAGGAAACAACCATGATCATCAGTAACAAATTTAAAACAGCATCAACTTACGCTTTAGTTGGCTTGAGCGCTTTAGTATTAAGTGGCTGTGCTAATAAAGCCGTAGTAAGTTATGGCGATGCACAAGCAGTAGAAACAACAGATATTAATTTTGGTTCTACCGACTTACAAAAAGTAGCGAGCCAAATGACCGACTCATTACTCAGCTCACCTGTTGTTGGCACAATGACCGCTAATAAACGCCCTGTAGTATTTGTTGAGCGTATTAAAAATAAAACCAGCGAGCACATTGATACAGAATCAATCACCGATTCAATCTCAACACAAATGCTACGCAGCGGTAAGTTCCGTTTTGTAGATATGACCCGTGTTGAGTCAGTACGTGAGCAATTAACGTTTCAAAATGAAGATGCTCTTGTTAACCCTGCAACAGCCGTTGCATTTGGTAAACAAATTGGTGCGCAATATATGTTATACGGAAACTTATCAAGCATCGTTAAATCAAATGCCGATAAATCAGACGTATACTACAAATTTACAATGCGTTTAATGGATATGGAAAGCGGCCTAGTTGAGTGGGCAGACGAAACTGAAATTCGTAAAACTAAAGAAAAATCAACCTTTGGCTGGTAGCCAATACCAATCTGCTTATATATGGGGTCTATTTAACGTTAAGAAAATTACGCTAGTACTAGGCAAAAATTTTTGTATTTAGTTGTTCTAAATAAAAAATTTTTAACGACGTTATAGCGCAATTTAATTCGTTAAATTGATCAAAGATTTATGCAGGTTGGTATAAAAGGAGCAAGTTATGAAAGCAATTACTGTAATTATATGCGCTTTACTTACAATAAGCGCGCCTACGTTTGCTAAATACGAGCGCAATAAAGCAGTCCCTGTGCAGCAAGTTTTATTTGGTGGCGTAAAATCGGTACGCAATATTACCGAGCAAGAAATCATTCAAGACAAAAACAACGGCTGGCAAACCTTTGGTGGTGCATTACTCGGCGGCGTAGTAGGCAACCAGTTTGGTGGTGGTAGCGGCCGTACAGTAGCAACAATATTAGGTTCGGTAATTGGCGGCAGTGTTGCACATAATAGGCAGCAGCAAAGTCATTATCAGCAAAATCACTTTGTAGAGTTATTAATACAAGTTGAAAATGGCGACCAGTTTATGGTTGTTCAAGATCAGGACCAATCAATGCGTTTTAGCAAAGGCGATAACGTAAGATTAGTGTACTTGAACGACAACACAGTGCGTGTAGATAAAGCGTACTAGGCCGTGCTGAACTTTGGTGGTTGAATTTGCAGCAGAATGTTTGGTATTTAGACAAAGCAGAGCCTATGAAATGTGGTTTTTCCCTATAAATAGGCGATAACGCAGCATAAATGCCAAACATGCGCTGCCCGAAGGGTTCTGCCTAGCGGCAATTAACTCTTTTTTGCCTACATGGATGTAGGTAAGGGGCGTGAGCAGGACGCGGAAGCT
>NZ_WTKW01000449.1:0-2786 GCF_011378745.1 Pseudoalteromonas sp. Z1A6 | reverse complement strand
CTTAAGAATAACCTCGCTGTGACAAACTAACAAAGCTTCAGCGAGAAAGTAGGGGATATACTATTTTTACGGCTTTTTTCTCATCATAAAAAAGCCACCTACCTATGCATGAAAAGTCATAGCAAGAATAAATGGCTCTTTATTAAAATGTTTTTTGGACTGAGCTTATTTTATTACACTTTTCCAATGCTCAAATCAGGTATTAAATTGAGCCTGTTATGAATGGCATGATGGATGAAAGATAACTTAGTTCGCACCGCTTGAGTAAGTACAAATGGGTAGGCATCGGCAAGTCCCATGCTGCGATTTAGTGAATTTAGAATGATCGAAAATTCCATCCAAGTATCTAAAATAGCATCAATCGATGTTTGTGAATTAAAGTAATAAGCACTTTGTGGCAATCGAAGCTCGTCTGCTTCTTCTAATTCAAACTCATTACCCGTTGTTGAGCCTGTAATTGAAAAGTTTTTGGCTGTTTCTAAAGTATCGATAATATGCATGTAATGCGCCCATGTTTCTGCCCAGTCTTCATAAGGGTGCATAGTAGCGTATTCACTAATAAAGGTTTCATGCCAGTTAGCTGGCGCACCTTGCTTGTAATGAGTATCGAGCGCTTGCTGGTAATCTAATTCGTCATCACCAAAATATTGCTTACATAAAGTATGTTTTTTTGGTGAATTTGCGATTAGTTGATCAAAATAATAATGACCAAGTTCATGGCGAAAATGACCAAGTAAAGTCCGATAACGCTCACCCATTGCTATTTTAGCTTGAGAGCGTGCTACGTCGTCTGCTTCAGCTAGGTTTATAGTGATATGCCCGCAATCGTGTCCTGTAAATACAACGTCCTGACCTATAATAGGGCTTACAAAGTGATCGCTTACGTTACGGTCTGCTATAAAATCGAAGCTTAATCCGCTTTCAGGTTCTTGAATCGTTGTATTTAAAGGGAGTGATAATGACTTTAATGTATACAAAGCGCGACGTTTTGCTGTCTCCATTTTTTTCCATAATGGAATATGTTCAACAATACTTAAATCGGGCACCGTTTCATTAAAGCGGCACGAAAAACACAGCACTTCGTCTTTATCGGCAACAGGTATAAATGTGTCTAAATTAACCATACCATTGCATACGTGATACTGAGCGTTGTTATCACATTTTTTATAAAAAACTTCAGGCGCTTCTGCTTTGTAAAATAACCCCGATTGCTCATCAATTTCATAGGGTTCAACTTGGTCGAACTCATCATCAATACCCACGGTTCTACCGCAAGCCAAACAATGGCTGCTTTCAAAAAATAAAATAAGTTGATCTGTGCAATTACATTTAAATGTTTTCATATGTTACCGAATAAAAAAGAGACCGTATAAACCACTTTTACTTAGCGCTATGCTATTGGAGGATAGTGGTTAAATCCTTTTTAAAAGTTCAGACTTTTTAATATTAAATTCATCATCACTCAACGCATTAGAGTCGCGAAGTTGTGCTAACTTTTCAATAATTTGAAGTGTTTCGTCTACCGAGTATTGCCCCACAGTATTATTAGCCGGTGCTTCAACTTGGTTTGGTGTTAACGATGCAAAATTCGGCTGCGTTACTTGCTGCGTAAAATCTTTTTGAGGTTCTGGAGGCGTTGGCGTTTGCCCTGAAATTAATGGCAGGGTATTTACATTAATTGTCCCCCACTGACTGTTAAATGTAAGAGAGGTATTATTGCCTTGCTGTTGGCTTACACCACCAATATTATGATCTAACGTGTCGTATACGCTCACTTGTCCATTTAATTCAACGGCTAAGCGATTAGGGAATATAGCGTAGCGAATATTATTTTGCGCACCACTGCTAAATGGGCTGCCTAGATTACCTGGCCACCATTGATTGCTGCCAGGCGTTCCTGCAGGAATAACCGGAAATATTTGGTTATTGCTCAATATATTAGCAAGTTCGTTGCACAAGTTATCAACGGTTGATTTTAAACCGTTGTTAAACATGTCGCCAACCATTGTCATTCCGCCACGCATCCATTGACCAGAACCACCAAGTTCTGGGCAATTAAACTGTGCCATTGAGCAACCGCCGTTATTAACGCTAACTAACATGTGAATTACTGCATCGTGACTGAGGTTATAACGAGATGCTATACCATTAACTAAGTTTTCACCGACATCTGTTAGCTTTTGCATAAGAAAATATCCTATTAGGTAGATTGGGTTGATTTAAAAAATCTTAAATACGCTAGGGCGTGTTGATTTTTTGGATTGAAATTTGTTCAATCTAGGGGCGATTTAATCGCGGCGCGAGGTTTGTAACCTAGTGGGCTAAGTAAAAACCGAGCAACAAAGAGTCAATCGTCCCTAGAAAGAACCCAAGGGCAGCGCATGTTTGGCATTTATGCTGCGTTATCGCCTATGTATAGGGAACAACCATACATCATAGACTCTGCCTTGCTTAAATACCAAACACACTGCTGCAAATTCAACCACCAAAGATCAACACGCCCTAGTGCTGCATTACCTTTAGCATTGATGATAATGAAAAATTAACAGGTTAGTGAGGTGTGCTGGTTTTTCAAATTGGACGTGTTCTGTTTTGTTTGAAATTAAAACACACCACTGTAAAACTAATCTTTAAAACAAGCATCTTTGTATTAAAAGTTGCTTGTTTTATCTCATCGAGATTGTTAGTTTTACTGTAACGTAAGCGGTTAAAAATCGATCTAGTATAGCACCGTTACTTACTTTAACAGCAGCTTTATTGTGAACTATTTCTTACTATTTAATGAT
>NZ_WTKW01000448.1:0-2810 GCF_011378745.1 Pseudoalteromonas sp. Z1A6 | reverse complement strand
TGTCGGCTTTTTTATAGGTTGCTAATCTTTCAAGGCTCTTCGGAGTATCTTACCTACGTTAGTTTTAGGTAACTCATCCCTAAACTCTACCAGTTTGGGGACCTTGTAATTAGTTAAATTTTCACGACAGTGACTTATTATATCTTTTTCAGTTAAAGAAGGGTCTTTTTTCACAACAAAAACTTTAACTTGTTCACCACTTACATCATGAGGAATACCAATAGCGGCTACTTCTAGTACACCTTCGTGCATAGCCACTACTTCTTCAATCTCATTAGGAAAAACATTAAAGCCAGATACAATGATCATGTCTTTTTTACGATCTACAATAAAGAAGAAACCTTCATCATCATAAGTCGCAATATCACCTGTAGCAAACCAGCCGTCTTTTAAACATTCAGCGGTTGCATCTGGTCGTTTGTAATAACCAACCATTACTTGCGGGCCTTTAACCCAAAGCTCACCTGGCTCGCCTTTTGCGGCTTCTTCACCATTATCAAGCATTAACTTAATATCGGTATTAGGCGCAGGTAAACCAATAGAGCCATTGTATGCTTTTAAATCAAAAGGACTAATAGTAACTAAAGGAGCACATTCAGTAAGTCCGTAGCCTTCCATTAGTTTTGAACCAGTCACTTTTTGCCATTTTTCGGCAACAGGACGTTGAACCGCCATACCACCGCCTAACGACATTTTTAAGTGGCTAAAATCTAGATCAGCAAAACCTGGAGTATTTAATAAACCATTAAATAGTGTGTTTACGCCAGTAATAGCGGTGAAGTTATGTTGGCCAAGCTCTTTAACAAACCCAGGCATATCACGTGGATTAGTAATAAGTACGTTTAAGCCACCGTATTTCATAAACGTTAAGCAATTAGCTGTTAAAGCAAAGATATGATAAAGCGGTAAAGCAGTAATAACGACTTCTGTACCACGATTTAACACTTTATCTAAACAACCTGAAACTTGCTCAAGGTTACCGACCATATTACCGTGGCTAAGCATTGCACCTTTAGATACACCTGTTGTGCCACCGGTGTACTGTAAAAAAGCAAGATCAGACAAGCTCATTTCAGGACGCGTGTATTTAGCTTCATCCGCAGCTAAAACGTCTGAAAATTTAATTGTGTTAGGCAAGTTAAACTTTGGCACCATTTTTTTAATGTGCTTCACAACAAAGTTAACTATATGCTTTTTAAGCCCGCCGACCATATCGCCTACTTGCGTTACTACAATGTGTTTAACATCGGTATGAGCAAGTGACTTTTCGAGCGTGTCAGCAAAGTTTGCTAGAATGAAAATAGCGGTAGTGTCGGAATCTTTTAACTGATGCTCTAATTCGCGCACAGTATAAAGTGGGTTAACATTTACAACCACACAACCTGCACGCAAAACACCTAAAATTGTGACTGGTGTTTGTAGTAAGTTCGGCATCATTACGGCAACTTTGTCACCTTTTTTAAGACCCAAATCATTTTGAATATAGGAAGCAACTTTTTTGGTTGCGGTGTCAATTTCGTCATACGATAACGTTTTACCCATATTAGTAAATGCAGGTAGATCTTTGTAATCAGAAAAACTTTTTTCGAACACTTCGAGTAACGAGTTGTAATGCTCAGGATCGATTGTTTCAGGCATACCCTCTGGGTAGCGCTTAAGCCAGATTTTTTCCACTCTTAGCCCCTGTTTATAATTATATTTTTATTAACCTTAATCTAAGTAAGGCGCTTTAACAATTGAGCAAATACTCTAATGCAGGAATAATCCCACATTTTACGTAAACTTACAATTAACATGCACCATTTTGCAGCATAAAGTCTTGAATATGCTCAAAACATAACTCACTACTTTGCATATGGCAATGATGCCCACCCTCTACTTCAATTACCTTCAAGTTATTGTAATAACTAATATACTTTGCCAAATTTTGTTTTACAAACGAATAACCTTCGTTACCTAAAATTAATTGACATGGTGCAGCTAAATCTTTTATTGCACCAATACATTGCGCTTCATCAAACCTAAAACCTGAGTGATTTTTAAGCTTTGGATCTGTTGTTAACGTAAAACCATCTAGAACCTGTTTTATATTTCGCTGCATTAAGAGCGTAATAAGCTCACTATTTAAATCGGTTGTTTGAGCACGTGCTTCATAAATAAGTTCTTTCGATTTATAAATTCTCGACTTTTTATTTTTTAAACGCGCTCTAGTTAATACCGCACTTTTTAGCTGTTCGCATACACCTTCACTTGGCGTTGTAACACAACCAATACCCTCAATAAAGGTAACAGACTTAACATAATCTCCAAAACAACTAGCAAAAAGTCCTGCAACCATAGCCCCCATAGAATGACCCACTAAATGTACTTTTTTAACACCAAGCGCATTTATAAGTTGGTACACATCATCAATATAATCAATAAAATAATAGTGTGCGTCATCACTTCGCCAACTCGATAAACCGTGCCCAACAAAGTCAATGCAGTACCAAGTGTGCTTTGGGTTAACGTTGTTTAACATTGGCATAAAGCTATGGCAGTTGTCTAACCACCCATGTAGCGCTATTACTATTTCGTTCCCTGAACCTACTTTTAAGCCATGAATATTTAAATTATTGGTTTCAATATTAAAC
Source organism: Pseudoalteromonas sp. Z1A6 (assembly GCF_011378745.1). NCBI lineage: Bacteria > Pseudomonadati > Pseudomonadota > Gammaproteobacteria > Alteromonadales > Pseudoalteromonadaceae > Pseudoalteromonas > Pseudoalteromonas sp. Z1A6. Next base: position 177 of record NZ_WTKW01000448.1, on the reverse strand, counting down.
GGCTGCATGGTAAGTCCTTTATTAATTTAGAGCATCATTATTTATAGCATACAAGTTGTCAGACCACTAACTTAGGAAATGGTGCGAAATTCACGCTTTAATTATCTTCCTGGTATCAAATATAGCACTGAGTAGAAAACCAAACTCAATATTTTCAATAACTTAAAAATGGAGTAA
>NZ_WTKW01000447.1:0-2810 GCF_011378745.1 Pseudoalteromonas sp. Z1A6 | reverse complement strand
TGGCTGCTGAAAAGTCTTCAATAAAATAATTAATGGATTTATAAATGATACGTTTACTTGACTTTTGGTTTTCACTTTTTGGTTTGTTATTTACGTTACCGTTTTTAGTTATTTTATACATAATTGGTTTGTTTGACACTGGTTCACCTATATTTATGCAAGAACGCGTTGGCCGTAATAAAAAACCATTTACGTTAGTAAAATTTAGAACTATGACCGTTGATACCGCTTCAGTTGCAAGCCACTTAGCTAGTACTGCATCAATAACACCTTTTGGTGGTTTTTTGCGTAAAACAAAGTTAGACGAACTTCCTCAACTTTGGAATGTACTAAAAGGTGAAATGAGCTTGGTTGGACCTCGCCCAGGTTTATTTAATCAAGAAGAGTTAACCCAAGCACGAGATGCCAAGAATATATTTGATGTACGCCCTGGTGTTACAGGCTTGGCACAGGTAAACGAAATAGACATGTCAACTCCAGAGTTGCTAGCTAAAACAGACAAAGAAATGATTGATACACTCACAATTGGTAATTATTTTAAATACATAGTAATGACAGTAACAGGGAGTGGGAGTGGTGATAGGGTTAAATAATTCGAAATATACTTCAGTTATTATACTTTTATAATACCAGTCTCTCTTTATATTTGACACTTAGAACCTTACCTTATGTATCAGAGGAAAACTTGCAGTGGAAAGTTTTATTCGTACTATTTTGAATGCATCACGGGCTAAAAAACGCTTAATTACTTTATGTATTGATTCGTTATTTATAATGCTGGCATTTTGGTTAGCATTAATAGTGAGACTTGATAGCCTAGAGCCCTTAAAACAATTAGATAACTGGCTTTTATTGGCATTATTAACGCCTATAAGTTTATATACGTTTGTAAGTTTGGGGCTATACCGAGCTGTTCTCCGGTACATGAACTCGCAAGCTATATGGGCGATAGTACTAGGTACAGTTATAACAACTGTGATTTTAGTGTTACTTGCCTTTTTTATGGGTATTGATATACCTCGCACAATGCCATTTATATTTGCGTGGTTATGTTTGTTAACTGTCGGCGGTGCACGTGTATTAGTGCGCGCAATTATTGGTAAAATGACCACGAGTAAAAAAGAGTCTGTTATTATTTATGGTGCAGGTTCCGCTGGGCGACAATTAGCCACAGCTTTAAGTGCTGGGCCAGAGTATTTTGTTAGGGCATTTATTGATGACGATGTAACTAAACATGGCTCAATAATTCAGGGTATACCTGTCGTGTGCTTTAAAGATATTTATGAACTAATAAATAAACGTAAAGTGAGTAAAGTTTTATTAGCCTTACCTAGTGAAACTCGCGCACGCCGTAAAGAAATACTCGCTCAATTAGAGCCGCTCACCATTAAAGTGCTTTCTATCCCTGGTATGGCTGATGTTGTAGAGGGCAAAGCTAAGCTTGCTGAAATAACAGAAGTGGGCGTTGAAGATTTATTAGGCCGGGATCCAGTAGCCCCTAGAAAGGATTTAATGACTGCTAACATTTCTAATAAAGTGGTTATGGTAACAGGGGCTGGCGGCTCCATTGGCTCAGAGCTTTGCAGACAAATAGTTAAACAAAAACCAACAAAACTCGTTTTATTTGAGCTTAGTGAATTTGGCTTATATTCAATAGAAAAGGAGCTTAGTGAGTACATTACTAATAATAACCTTAATATTGAATTGATGCCTATAATGGGGTCAGTGCAGCGCATTAACCGCATTGAAACAGTAATGAAAACCTTTGGTGTGCAAACCGTTTATCATGCCGCAGCTTATAAACATGTGCCGTTAGTTGAACATAACGTAGTAGAAGGTGTGCGTAATAATGTGTTTGGTACTTATTATTGTGCTAAAGCAGCAGTTAATGCAGGGGTTGAAAATTTTGTGCTTATATCTACCGACAAAGCAGTGCGCCCTACTAATGTAATGGGCGCCACTAAGCGTATGGCCGAGTTAGTATTACAAGGCTTAGCACAAAAGCAAGGTGTTAATCACAAAACACGCTTTTGTATGGTGCGCTTCGGTAATGTATTGGGGTCGAGTGGTTCTGTTGTGCCGCTATTTCGCAGGCAAATAAAAGAGGGCGGTCCAATAACGCTCACACACCCTGATATAACACGCTTTTTTATGACGATTCCAGAAGCTGCTCAACTAGTAATACAAGCAGGCGCTATGGGTAAAGGCGGCGATGTGTTTGTACTTGATATGGGCGACCCTGTTAAAATTAAAGATCTTGCGACTAAAATGGTACGGCTTTCTGGTTTTGAAGTTAAAAGCGAAACTAATCCACATGGTGATATTGAAATAAAATGTACAGGCTTGCGCCCTGGCGAAAAGCTCTACGAAGAGCTATTAATTGGTGATAACGTAGGTGAAACAACACACGAGCGTATTATGACAGCCAGTGAAGTTATGCTGCCTTTAGCTGAACTTAATGTTTTTATAGAAGCGTTAGATATTGCGTGTCATAACTTTGATCACGAATCAATACGTCAATTGCTGCTAGATGCACCAACAGGCTTTAACCCAACTGATGGTATATGTGATTTAGTTTGGAATGCTAAGGCTAAAAAGTTAGCTGAAGATGTAGCAAAAGATAATATAGTTAACATAAGCAGTTAATAATATAGATTGTAAAATTGCTAAGTAAGTAGCCTCTAAAGGTACGTATATTGTAGGTGAGGTTTTATATCTAGCTTTTTATAAAGTTAAATTACATGAGCGCGCAGTAAATATGAGGCTATTGATTGGTGTATATTTCAATATTTTCATCTCTATTTTATTTT
>NZ_WTKW01000446.1:0-2831 GCF_011378745.1 Pseudoalteromonas sp. Z1A6 | reverse complement strand
TTATTAATAAACTGCAAAGAAAAACAAACCAACGTAGCCCATAGAGCTGCTACATTGTACCGTTTTGACATAAACGTATATGAAAAATTAAGAGAGTTTGGTTTTACATTTGAGTTTTAAATATTCAAAAACATTATTAGATTAAAGTTTGGTCTTTAAGGCCAAACAGCATGCTGCTAAAGTGTATGTGTTACTTATAATTCGCCCGCATTATTAATACACACTAATCAAAAAGGAGCTTTTTACTTGAAACTTACGCCGCCCTGGGCAACCACTCCCTTTTTCATCAGCACGTTGCGTGCACCCTTAATCGCCATCTGCGCGAGAATCACGGTTATTTAAATAAAATATTCCCCTATACTTTGGGAAACTAACTAATTAGGTTACTTACATGTTTGATCACGTAAAAAGAGATTGGCTCTCTAATGTTCGTGGCGATGTGCTTGCTGGTATTGTTGTGGCGCTTGCCCTAATACCTGAAGCGATTGCCTTTTCTATTATTGCGGGTGTTGATCCAAAGGTAGGTTTATACGCCTCGTTTTGTATTGCGGTTATTATTGCCTTTGTTGGTGGGCGCCCAGGTATGATATCGGCAGCAACCGGAGCAATGGCACTGCTAATGGTCACGCTGGTTAAAGACTACGGTCTTGAATATTTACTTGTTGCTACCTTACTTACTGGCGTAATACAAATATTTGCAGGTTTTCTAAAGCTTGGTGAGTTAATGCGGTTTGTATCACGCTCTGTTGTTACTGGTTTTGTAAATGCATTGGCAATTTTAATATTTATGGCGCAGTTACCAGAGCTCACTAATGTGACTTGGCATGTTTATGCGATGACCGCGGCGGGCTTGGGTATTATTTACTTATTTCCGTATATTCCAACCATTGGCAAAATACTTCCCTCTCCTTTAGTGTGTATTGTTGTTATTACGCTTGTTTCACTGTTTTTAGGGCTTGATATTAGAACCGTTGGCGACATGGGCGACCTGCCTGACACTCTGCCTATATTTTTATGGCCTGATGTACCGCTAACACTCGAAACACTGCAAATTGTTTTACCCTACTCTATTGGTCTTGCTGTTGTCGGCTTACTTGAATCGATGATGACCGCGACTATTGTTGATGACTTAACCGATACAACAAGCGATCGTAATAAAGAGTGTAAAGGTCAAGGTATTGCCAATATTGGTGCAGGCTTATTTGGTGGTATGGCGGGTTGCGCCATGATTGGGCAGTCTATCATTAACGTTAAATCGGGCGGACGTGGTCGGCTCTCAACGTTTATTGCCGGTTCATTTTTAATTATCATGGTGGTATTTTTAGATGAATGGCTACGGTTAATTCCTATGGCTGCATTGGTTGCTGTAATGATTATGGTATCAATTGGTACGTTCTCTTGGGCATCCGTTAAAGATTTAAAAAAGAACCCGCTTTCGTCAAATGTAGTGATGATTTCCACCGTTATTGTGGTGGTTGCTACGCATAACTTAGCCATTGGTGTTTTAGTTGGCGTATTGTTAGCAACGTTGTTTTTTGCCAATAAAATTGGCCGCTTTATGGTGGTTAAAAGCAATCATGATGAAATCAACGACCAAATAACTTATGAAGTAGTTGGCCAAGTATTTTTTGCCTCTGCTGAGCAATTTATAGCGTCGTTCGATTTTAAAAATGCGGTTGCTAATGTAGTAATAGATTTAACCCATGCCCACTTTTGGGATATAACCGGTGTATCGTCACTCGATAAGGTGGTTATTAAATTTAGGCGTGAAGGCGCAACAGTTGATGTTATTGGTATGAATAGCGCAACCGAAACCGTTGTTGATAAGTTTGGTGTGCACAACAACCCTGAAGAAGTCGAAAAACTACTTGGCGGACATTAAGGAGAATGTAATGACTAAAATAATTACCTGTGTTGATGGCTCAGCCATCACTAAAAATGTAACCGAAGCCGCTATTTGGGCTTCAAAAAAGCTAAATAAACCCATTAGTTTTGTACATACGCTTGAAAAAGCCCAGCAAACTAATATCGGCAACTACTCTGGCAGCATTGGGATTGGCGCGCATTCTTCGCTGCTTAGTGAAATGGTAGCCCTTGACGAGCAGCGCTGCAAAGTAAGTTTAAAAATGGCTGACGAATTATTAAACTCCGTAAGTGAGCATGCTAAATCGGCAGGCATTACTAATTTTGAGTTAATTAAGCGCCACGGTGATTTGCTCGATACCGTTATCGACTTTAAAGACGACACTCGCCTTATTGTTATTGGACAAAATGGTACTGGGCATAGTAATAGCTTAGCGGTACTTGGCTCGCATATAGAAACCCTAATACGCAATGCAACCCAGCCTATCTTGCTTGTTCCTGAAACGTTTAAACAACCTACGTCATTTATGATTGCGTACGATGGCCGCGAAACAGCCGATAAAGCGCTACAACAAGTGATTGATGGCGGTTTATTACACGGCTTACATTGTCATTTAGTGAGTATTAAAAACAACGAAGAAGACCTTGAAGAAAAGTTTATTAACGCGCAATACAAACTCACCAGTATGGGTTTTAAAGTGTCAGCAAGCTTTTTAGAGGGCAATATTTTTAACTCGTTAATGCAATACAAAGAGCAAAATAATGTAGAACTAATTGTAATGGGTGCGTTTGGCCACTCTAAGCTAAGGCAGTTTTTTATAGGCAGCAACACTCTTAAAATGCTCGAAAACAGCGATGTGCCTGTGGTTATTTTGAAGTAAAGGTCACTTTTAAGTAAGTAACTGTTTTAAAAATAAATTTAATAGCCCACACCAAAAAGCCTAAAATCACTTAACTGATTTTAGGCT
>NZ_WTKW01000445.1:0-2867 GCF_011378745.1 Pseudoalteromonas sp. Z1A6 | reverse complement strand
AGGCCCCTAAGTTTTTTGAGGGTGCTCCTATTGTTGTTAATTTAATTGAAATTAAAAACAGTTCACTTGATTTTGTACACTTAAAGTCATTAATCGAGCGTATGAGCTTTAACGCTGTTGGTGTATGTAATGGCTCTGATGAGCAACATGCCCAAGCTAAAGCGGCTGGCTTATCTGTTTTAAATTATTCACAAGACGTTAAGAGCGAACCTGTTAAACAAGAGGCTAATACGTCTATTGTAGAAAAAACAGTGCATTTGCCGGCGCAAATTATTAGCGGTACCGTTCGCTCTGGCCAGCAAGTTTACGCAAAAGACCGCGATTTAATCGTGCTTGGTGCAGTAAGTCACGGCGCTGAAGTTATTGCCGATGGTAATGTACATATATATGGCACGTTACGCGGCCGCGCTATTGCAGGCGCAAAAGGTTTTAAAGAAGCACACATTTTTTGCCAAAAACTTGAAGCCGAACTAGTTTCAATAGATGGTAACTACTGGATCAGTGATTCGCTACAAGGTGAACATTGGGGAAATGCAGTGCAAATACAACAAAAAGACGAATCATTAGAAATTTCAGCTTTGGTTAAAGGATAAATCTCATGGCAAAAGTAATTGTCGTTACCTCTGGTAAAGGCGGTGTTGGCAAAACAACATCAAGTGCTGCAATTGGCACAGGCTTAGCGTTAAAAGGCTATAAAACAGTTATTATCGACTTTGATATTGGTTTACGTAACTTAGATTTAATTATGGGTTGTGAACGCCGTGTTGTTTATGACTTTGTAAACGTAATAAATGGTGAGGCAAAACTTAACCAAGCGCTTATTAAAGATAAACGTGTAGATAAATTATTTTTACTACCCGCTTCACAAACTCGTGATAAAGATGCATTAACCCGTGAAGGTGTTGAGCGCGTATTAAACGAATTAAAAGAAGACTTTGATTACATAGTATGTGATTCACCAGCAGGTATTGAAGCTGGCGCTATGATGGCAATGTACTTTGCTGACGAAGCAATTGTGACAACAAACCCAGAAGTGTCTTCAGTTCGAGATTCTGATCGTATTTTAGGTATTCTACACAGCAAATCAAAACGAGCTGAAGAAGGCCTAGAAAACATTAAAGAACACTTACTATTAACACGCTATAATCCTAGTCGTGTTGAAAAAGGTGAAATGCTATCGGTAGAAGACGTACAAGATATTCTATCAATTCCACTGCTAGGTGTGATCCCTGAATCGCAAGCGGTGTTAAGTGCTTCAAACTCAGGCCAACCTGTTATATTAGATACAGAATCTGATGCAGGCCAAGCTTACTCTGACGCAATTAATCGCCTACTAGGTGAAACTGTCGATTTTCGCTTCTTAGACGTTGAGAAAAAAGGCTTATTTAAACGGATTTTTGGAGGTTAACGTGTCTTTACTTGACTACTTCCGCTCAGAAAAGAAAAACAGTGCGTCATTAGCAAAAGAGCGATTGCAGATCATTGTCGCGCACGAGCGTTCTCAACGAGGAACGCCGGATTACTTACCACAATTAAAACAAGATATTTTAGATGTGATCCGTAAATACGTGAACGTAAGTAGCGATGCAGTTCAGGTTCAGTTCGATCAGAACGAAGACGATTTAGCCGTACTTGAGCTAAACGTTACACTACCTGATGAAGAAAAGAAGTAATCGAAGAAAGGGCGCTTTATTAGCGCCCTCTTTATTTGTGTTTACTTTTTAATAATTACTATGAATATCTACGCTTTAATGCCTGCGCTCAACTAAAACTTTTTAACCATGTAATATGAATCAAAAGACCCTTATCACACAGTTAAAGGTATATATTTAGCGTTAAGTATCCCACTCTTTTAAAGCATCTTTAACGTAGGTATATCGCCAAGAGCTCAGTAAGTCAGGCTTTATATGACTCTGTTTTTGATCAGGCGTTAACTTCCAATTCCAACTAATCAATTGATTGATTTGCTTTTTAGAGGCCATAACGTCTTCTGGTATATTGTGCTCTTTAGCTACTTTAGTGATTTTTTGTTTTATATCTTTCGCTACTTTTTTATAGGTAGGAAAATCAATTAAGCGCTTAAGTACATCTGGATGCTCAGCATCTGGGACTTCTTTAGCAACTTCAATACACTTTATTATATCGACACCAGAGCGATTAACTTCAATAGCTTCAACTCCTGGAATTTGACGTAGAGCGTTTAAACTTGAAGGACCACGTTTGGCAATTTCAGTCATGTTATGTTCTTTTAACACAAAATTAAGTGCCAAATTTTTCTTGATAGCTTTATTTCTTCGCCATACAGCAAGCTCTTTTAACACAGCTAGTTCGTGCGGTTTAAGTTGCCATGCATTTTTAATATCTTTATATAAAAGCTCGTCAGGTGTTTGAAATGCACGTTTTTTGGCAATCAATTCACTTTCGTTTATTACAATGTCAAAGAAGCCAGCGGCATTAATGCGATCAATAATCAGCTCAAAACACGGTAATAAGTAAAAAGTATCAGCAGCCGCGTAGTCTAATTGTTTTTTAGTTAACGGGCGTTGCAGCCAGTTAGTGCGTGACTCACTTTTATCTATTTCAATACCTTGCAGCTCTTTTACCATAAGGGCAAAACCCATACAGTTGCCTTCACCAAGTAATTGTAATGCAAATTGTGTATCAAATAACGGGGCTGGAACAAAGCCTGCGTACTTTTGAAAAACTTCAATATCTTCTGAAGGAGAATGCAGTACTTTTAAAACTGCGGGATCTTTAAGTATTTCCCAAAAATCAAATAGTGAAAGCTCAGCTAATGGATCTATAAGTGCTAAGTGTTCACCATCAAAAACTTGGATAAGTGCAACTTCAGGATACAAAGTACGACG
>NZ_WTKW01000444.1:0-2881 GCF_011378745.1 Pseudoalteromonas sp. Z1A6 | reverse complement strand
GCCCCTAGATTGAACAAATTTCAATCCACAAAGATCAACACGCCCTTAGGGCTTTGAGACAACACACAATAAACTCAACTTATAAGCACTCTACTACTCACACTTTATTTTTGCTGTTTCAGCGCTTTGTGGTTCAAAGCTAATATCTGCAACTGAAACGCTAAGTTCTCCTGCTGTTTTAATAATAAAAGGGCTGGTTACTCTGGCAAAATCAACGCCCTTTTTAGCAAAACACGTTAAATCTATACTCATAGTTTGCCATGTATTTAAAGTCGCATTTTTAAGCTCATTGGTAATATCAAGCTCGCCACCACAGCCTTGTTCGCACTTCATTGCAAGGTATGTTTGTGAGCTAGGTGTTTGGTTTACTTTATAGCTAAAGCTAAGGGCCGAATTTGCTTCAATGTAGGCCACTTTGTCTTCGGTAAAGTTACTATTAATTTCGATGTGGCTGGCTGCAGTACCATCAAAATTAAATTGCATCGCATCTTCTTGAATCGCTTTGTCTTCAGTGCGATAAGTAATGCCGCCGAGCTTTACACTGTTACTTGCTACTTGGTGCTGCTCGCTGTTTGAATTTAAAAACAAACGCCACGGTGTTTTAAAACTGCCATTAAATATAGATAGCGGCGCAAGGTTACTAATATCAACACCTGAGTCTTCATTTAGATTATTGCCAAGCGTACTTTCGTCTTCATACGTTAAGCCAAAGCCATAGGGTAATAATGGTGAGTAATCAGCATCGCCCTTATTTACTGCGGTTTGTAGTGGCGATTTAGGCCACGAGAAAGACAACTTACCTTTAAAGTCGTATTGTACCTGCCCACTTGCATCCGCTAATAAAACATCTGCAATGCCTTGTCCTTCAGTGCCAGGAAGCCATGCTGCTACAAATGCATCTGACGCGTTTAGCTCGCTGTTAACCCACATTGGTCTGCCCGATATAAACACCGATACCACCGCAATACCTTGCTGCTTTAATGTTTTTAATATTTTAAGAGAACGTTTATTGTTACGTTCAAACTCAAGGTTGTCTTTATCGCCATGTCCCTCTGCGTATGGTTCTTCGCCAAATACAACAATGGCTACATCGGGTTTGGTATTAAACTCACCCGTTGGGCTTAAAATAGCGTTACCGTCAGCAGCCTCTATTTGCGTTTTTAGCCCCGCATAAATAGACGTTGCTCCAGGAAAATCTGCATTTTGATTATTAGTTCCCTGCCACGTAATACTCCAACCACCCGATTGCTTGCCAATGTTATCAGCCGCATCGCCTGCAATCAGGATGTTGCTTGATGGGTTAAGCGGTAATAAATGGTTGTTGTTTTTAAGCAGTACTAGCGACTCTTGTACCGCTTGGCGGGCAATATCGCGATGTGCTGGCGCACCTATTAGTTCTAATTTACCTGAATATTTTCGATTTGCGGGGCTTGGTTTATCAAATAAACCCGCACGTAATTTAACGCGTAAAATACGTGCCACGGCGTCATCTATTCGCGCCATTGTTATTGTGCCCGCTTTTACTTGTTTAATTGTATTTTCATAAAGTGGCTTCCAAGCATCCGTTGGTACCATAAAAATATCAAGCCCCGCATTAACAGCCTGCGGGCAACTTTCATTTGTACAGCCTGCAACTTGTCCGTGTCCGTTCCAATCTCCTACAACAAAGCCATCAAAACCCATTTTTGTTTTTAACACATCAGTAAGTAGGTATTTATTGCCGTGATTTTTTTTACCATTCCAGCTATTAAACGATGCCATAACCGACTGACTACCTGCGGTTAGGCCGCCAATATAACCTTGCGCATGAATGTTATATAACGTCTCTTCGCTATCAATGTTGTCACCCTGATCGTCACCATCTACCGTGCCGCCATCGCCTAAAAAGTGCTTAACAGTACTAATTACGCGTTTGTCACTTAAAAAGTCTTCATCGGCTCTGCCTTGTAGTCCGTTTACAATTGCGGCTGAATATTCACGTACAATTGCAGGGTCTTCTGAGTAGCCTTCGTACGTTCGGCCCCATCGGTCATCGCGCACAACCGCAACAGTCGGTGCAAATACCCAATCGATCCCTGTTGCCATTACTTCTATTGCAGTAGCTGCTGCAATTCGCTCAATTAATGCGGGGTTATTAGCAGCACCTAAACCAATATTGTGCGGAAATAACGTCGCCCCAATCACATTATTATGGCCATGTACTGCATCGGTGCCCCACATGGTCGGAATTTTACTGCCATCAATTGAGTCATCAACTGATGCCTGATACATGCTTTCAGCAAGCGTTATCCAATCTGCAGGCGTTGCATGCTTATTAGCATTCGGGAACGAGCCACCGCCATTTAAATACGAACCAAAACCATATTTGCGCATGTCTGCAGCGGTTATATCGCGAATTTCAGGTTGGATCATCTGCGCTACTTTTTGCTCAAGCGTCATTGTTTTTAAATACTGTGCAATTGTATTTTCAATTTCAGGCGTTTTCACTACCTTACTTTTAAGCGTTGGCCAAAGTGATAAATCACCTTGCTCATGCTCAGCCTTTTTGGCTACGGCGCCTTGGCTATTATTAGCGTTAACCTCTTGTTTATTACACGCACTTAAAACGCATAACCCCCCTATTAAAATGGGGAGCATGCGTAACCTGTTAGTGTTTAAGCTTTTTTTCATTTTTATAGCCCTGTGTTGTGTCAGTGTGTTTTTGTGAAACGCCTATTTGTTATTTAAATTTAACTATTGACCTGCTTAACAATAGCCACTAATCTAAATATGGAAGCGCTTCCTTAAAGTTATTAAATACCATCCTTAGTGATTAATCAAATTAAATATGGAAGCGCTTCCATCAATGCAATTTATAAACTATAAATAAAAGCAAAATTTA
>NZ_WTKW01000443.1:0-2884 GCF_011378745.1 Pseudoalteromonas sp. Z1A6 | reverse complement strand
TCTAGAATAATCCAATCAATATTTTGCACACTTTCTAAAATCTGTTGCGCATCGGCGCACAGCAGTTGCTCATTCTTATTTGACGAAAAAAACTGGGTATAGCAATCAATAATATCGGCGTTTTTTTCAACCGATGTTATTTGTGCTTTAGGGTATTTGTGTTGTAAATAATTACGAATTGCACCGCCGCCAAGGCCGAGTTCTAACACTTTTTGTGGCGGCTTAAGAGCTTGCCAGTGCTTATCTAGGTACAATAAGTGTGGAAAAAGTAATAAATCCGGGTTATTTAAATCAATAACAGATTGAAGAGTGTCGTTAATAAGTAACCAGCGTAACTGCTCGTGCTCACGTACTTGAATGTGATCGCCACTGCATTTATGCCAATAGATTAACTGACCAATGCTGTGGCTATTTTCAATAAATTGATCGCTCAGCAAACCCGTCAGTGAATTTATATAATTGATTTTTTCAGTCATATTCTCAGCATAAACTAGCAACGTTAAAGCGCAATGGCCTTTGTCATTATTTTTTTACGTTATTTTACAGCCATCACCAAAGTCGTATTTGCAGTTTTTTTAAGATGGAGTATGGTATTTGCCATAATAATGCCAATCAATTTAATTATTTTATTTTTTTAGCTTGGTAGATAACCAATACTATTAGTATAGCGCCGTAGCCTTTTTTTGACTTTTATTTACGGCTTATATAACAACAGGAGTATGTATGTTACAGGTAAGCACCCCACAAAGTAGCGAAGATTGGCAAGCGTATTACCAATTGCGTTGGCAGGTATTACGCGCGCCTTGGGGCGAGCCTCGTGGCTCTGAACAAGACGATATGGAACAAGACTCTGAGCACCGCTTTATAAAAAATAAAGAAGGCGAAGTACTAGGCGTAGCACGTTTGCACTTTAACAGTCATGAGCAAGCACAAGTGCGTTACATGGCCGTTGCTGAAGGGAATCGTAATCAACATATTGGTAGTCGTTTATTACATGAGCTTGAAAAAATAGCATGGACACAAAATGCTGATGAACTGGTTTTATTTGCTCGCGAACGTGCGCTTGAGTTTTATAAACGCCACGGTTACGAACTAAAAGAAAAAGCACATTTAGCGTATGGCGATGTACAGCATTTTAAAATGATAAAGCAAAAACCGTCTGAGCCAGGCTGGTTCCGTCATCCAAATTGGACGCAAGTACTACAAAATACGTGGCGTGAGTCTATTCCAATTAGTGACGCGATGGGTATTAAGGTAGAAAGCTATACCGATTGGCAATTTACAACCAGCGCCGACCTAGACGCTAACTTAAACCTACATAACACCATGTTTGCAGGCTCTATTTATAGCTTGGCCACGCTAACAGGTTGGGGCGCTACGTACTTAGCACTTAAAGAAGCTGGGCTTGAAGGTAATATTGTATTAGCCGATGCTAACATTAAGTACTTAAAACCGCTTACTACTGACCCACGTGGCTGTGTTGATATACAAACCTGTAAGGGCAAGTTAAGCGATTTAGAAACCGATGGTAAAGCAAGTTACGTAGTGCCAGTAACTATTTACGATGGTGATAACGTGGTTGCCGAATTTGAAGGACAGTTTGTAGTAAAAAAATAACTGTTTAGCTGTTCAAAACACAAAAAAGCCAAGCGATGCTTGGCTTTTTTGTGCGTAAAACTTAGGGAAGTATCACAGCAGATCGGTTAATAATATACCTACACCAATACGTTCTACATCCGCATTGTAATCAATTAAGCTTTCGCCATAACCGTTAAAGTATTGTGCATAACCACGAACGCGGCCCCATAAAGGAAACGACCAGTCGAGTTGAATTGCACCACGATTATCTGAATTTAAGTTGTTACGTGTCATAAAGCTAAATTCATGGTCATGAAAACGATACGCGCCGCTAAATTCAAAGTAACCCATGTATTTGTATATGTCTGGGTTGTCGTCGCCATTGGCTTCTAAAATATCTTCTTTTTCGTCCTCAGCTATTCGGTACCAAGGTTTAAAGCTAAAAACAAAGCCTCTGTTTTCCCAGATAAAGTCTGCATAAATACGGTTCCACGAACGTGAGTTTGGTTGGCTTCGACCATTTGATTGATGCGAAATACCTAATGCGATTGCCATTTCGTCGCCCCATAATACGTTTTCTGGGTCGAGGTAATTTATCCAAAATATCTCTGGTTCGTAGTTGGTCTCACGAAATGGAGAAGAAATTTCTGAGTTATAAATCTGCCAATATGATTGCAGTGTAAAGCCAAAAAATATGGCTTGGTCTTTATCCGAAAAATCATCGTAAAGAGGCACTTTTATCGATAGCTGGTATTTTGCTTCTAAGTTGTCGAGCGGTTCACCGTCGTTGTCGTCGGTTAGTGCATCAAAGCCATCAAAAGGGCGATCGTTTGGGTGTGATACGTACGAAAGAGGCAAAATGTAGTTACGTTTATGTGGCGTAATTACATTTCTATTTTTTTTACCTACTTCTTCACGAGCTTGGCGTTTATCAAGCGCGGTAAGTTGTTTGTTTTCTTCAAGAGCTGAACACTTTTTACGAAGATCGTCTAATGTTTGTTTACCATCCCCGCCAATTACTTCATTTAAAATACACTGCTTTACAAGTTCGATGTCGTTGTCTTGCTCATTTGTAGCAACTTCTTCTTGTGCGAAGGTAGCTGTACTTATTAAGGCAGAAAGTGTGATCCAGTGGCGCCAGCTCATTGTAATTCCTTGTGGGTTCGGGTTGTGTTGTATGCGTTAATTTAATTATAACGTCTTTTTACATATGTAACGGTGAACTTTTACTGAATTTGTATTTATAACGAGGACACTACGTATACAAAGTAAATATAGATCAGAAAAAAAGCGGCCTAGGCCGCTT
>NZ_WTKW01000442.1:0-2902 GCF_011378745.1 Pseudoalteromonas sp. Z1A6 | reverse complement strand
TAAACCAATCAGTCTAATAAAAAACTTTAAACCGTTTGCTCTATAATGCCAAGTGCATTAAATAGGTGTTCTATTATAGCACTAAGAAAATAGCGCAATAACAAGGCAAAATTATAATATATAGTTGTTATCACTAATTGCTCCCTGCATTGTTCTACCTCCTGCATCCATACAGTCAACTAAGAATAATTTTTAACAAAGTAAGTGCGCTATTTAATGCAGTAGAATAATCATATTTTTAATAAAATTGGTATACGCAATAAACTTGCTTACATTAATGCCATAAATGCTAAATGCGGGTAGAATAGCGCTCTATTTTATTTGTACCCGAGTACTATGAGCGATTACACCATTTCGGCTATTGGCCACATTCAATCTCCTTATAAACAAAAGTTTGCTATACCTAGGCAACCACGTTTAGTGCCACAAGCTAAAGCAAAGCTTATATTTGCCCCCGATTTTAATCGCGAAGAGTTTGTACGTGGTTTAGATGAATTTACTCATATTTGGTTGTTATTTCGTTTTCATGGAACAGCTGATAAAGGTTATTCTGCTATGGTGCGCCCGCCTCGTTTGGGTGGCAATGAGCGAAAAGGTGTATTTGCGACCCGTGCTACATTCAGACCAAACGCAATTGGAATGAGCGCCGTAAAACTTGAAGGTATTGAATATAAAAACGGACAACTTAGCTTATTACTCGCTGGCATTGATTTACTTGATGGCACACCGATTATTGACATAAAACCGTATTTGCCGTATTCAGACTCTATGCCGGATGCAAGTGCTGGCTTTGCTGACACGCGCCCTGAAACACAAATGACGGTTGAATTTAGCCCTCAGGCAATTGAGTTTGTTAATGCCCAAACACAATACCCAGACTTACATGATTTTATAGCCAATGTTTTAAAACAAGATCCTCGCCCTGCTTATAAAAAACAAAAAGAAGAAATGCAAAGCTACGGGATGACTCTCTATGACTTTAATATTCGCTGGCAGGTTAATGATGCACATAACTTAGTAACAAGCATAGAAAAAAACTAAATAACTCACTTAGCGCTTTAGTGTAAAAGCATCCGCTGGTAAACTTAAGCTCTATTAAAAGAATATAATTACTCTATTTCGGAAAAAACATGCGTACAAGCCAATATATACTCGCAACACTTAAAGAAACGCCATCAGATGCTGAAATCGTATCGCATCAGTTAATGCTTAGAGCCGGTATGATCCGTCGCGTCGCTTCGGGTTTATACACTTGGTTACCCTCTGGTTTACGCGTGCTACGTAAAGTAGAAAACATTGTACGTGAAGAGATGGACAAAGCGGGTGCAATTGAAATGCTAATGCCTGTTATTCAACCTGCTGATTTGTGGGAAGAGTCTGGCCGTTGGAATGAATTTGGTCCTGAGCTTATGCGCTTTACAGACCGTCATAACCGTACGTTTGCACTTGGCCCAACACACGAAGAAGTAATAACTGATTTCGTACGTAAAGAAATAAGCAGCTACAAGCAATTACCAGTTACTTTATACCAAGTACAAACTAAAGTACGCGACGAACGTCGTCCTCGCTTTGGTGTAATGCGTGCTCGTGAGTTTACAATGAAAGATGCCTACTCTTTTCACTTAAGTGAAGAGTGTTTAGATGCGACTTATCAAGCGATGCACAAAGCATATTGTAATATTTTTGAGCGTTTAGGCCTTGATTACCGCCCTGTTATAGCCGATACAGGCTCTATTGGTGGTAGCGTATCGCACGAGTTTCATGTACTTGCTGAGTCGGGCGAAGATGCAATCGCGTTTAGTGATGGCAGTGATTACGCCGCTAATATTGAAAAAGCAGAAGCACTGGCACCAAGCGAGCCTCGCCCTGAAGCATCAAAAGAGCTTAAAGCGTTTCCAACTCCTGACGCTAAAACGATTAACGAGCTTAAAAAACACTACGGTGTTAAGCCACATCGCGGTGTTAAAACGTTAATTGTTTATGGTACGCCTGATGAAAACGAAGTACGCGGTTTAGTAGCTTTAGTACTGCGTGGCGATCACGAATTAAATGAACTAAAAGCTGAAAAGCACCCATTAGTAGACTCTCCGCTTGAAATGGCAACAGAGGCAGATATTGTTGCTGCTATTGGCGCAAAACCTGGCTCATTAGGTCCTGTCGGCTTATCAATGCCTATTATTGTTGATAGAGCAGCTAACATACTTGCTGATTTTGTTGCCGGTGCAAATAAAGACGACGAGCATTACAGCGGTATTAACTGGGATCGTGACGTAACTGATTACGAAGTTGCTGATATTCGTAATATTGTTGAAGGCGATATGAGCCCATGTGGCCAAGGCGTTTTACAAATTAAACGTGGTATTGAAGTAGGTCATATTTTTCAACTTGGCACTAAATACTCAGAAGCGATGAAAGCGGGTGTATTAAACGAAGGTGGTAAAAACCAAACCATGACTATGGGTTGTTACGGTATTGGTGTTTCACGTATTGTTGCTGCTGCTATTGAGCAGAACAACGATCAATACGGGATCATTTGGCCAAAATCAATCGCGCCATTCGATTTAGCAATTGTTCCAATGAACATGCACAAATCGCATCGTATTCCTGATATTGCAAATAACCTTTACCAAGGTTTAAAAGATGCAGGTCTTGATGTGTTATTTGATGACCGTAAAGAGCGCCCTGGTGTTATGTTTAACGATATGGAACTCATTGGTGTGCCATTTACGCTAGTAATTGGTGAGCGTAACCTTGACGAAAACAAAATTGAGCTTAAAAACCGCCGTACAGGTGAAAAGCTAATGATTGATATCGATACAGCAATTGATGCAATTAAAGCAGCCGTTAAAGGTTAAGCTAAAAATACTTATAAGTAATTTTAAAACCGCTTTTTAAAAGCGGT
>NZ_WTKW01000441.1:0-2955 GCF_011378745.1 Pseudoalteromonas sp. Z1A6 | reverse complement strand
GGCTTTTTGTTTTATTTAATGCGTGAGTTAATACTTTAATAGAGTAGGGTGTGTATTTATAATTAATATTTTGGGTATGCTTGTTTAGGCTACGCGAATATAATGCGAGATAACCGAATAAAAAATAATAACCCTTCTGCTTTGCTTGTTTTGAGCAAGGTATCATTAAATAAATATTGAGATTTAAACCATGGCACCAGGAACCAGCCTAAGCGTACTTGAAATAAGTGCGATATTTTTATCAATTACCGCGTTACTCACCTATGTAAACCATCGCTTTATTGGCTTGCCAACAACCATTGGCGTTATGGTTATTTCGATGCTTTTATCTATCGGCGCTATATTTTTGGGCTTTTTAGGGTTTGATGATCTTATAGATTACGAAGTGAGCTTGCTCGATCAGTTAGATTTTACTGAAGTTTTGCTTGATGGCATGCTCTCTATGCTGCTTTTTGCTGGGGCGCTACATGTAAATGTTAGCGATTTAAGGCGCTATAAATTGCCAATCGGTATTTTGGCCTGTGTTGGTACGTTGCTATCAACGGTTATTATTGCAGGCGCGCTTTATTTAGTGCTTCCTTTGCTCGGTTTTGATTTAGCGTTTATTTGGTGTTTACTGTTTGGCGCATTAATTTCGCCAACCGATCCGATTGCGGTAATGGGAATTTTACAATCTGCGGGTGCGCCTAAAAGTATTGAAACCGTGATTGCGGGTGAATCGTTGTTTAACGATGGTATAGGCGTGGTTATTTTTGTGCTTTTATTGGGTGTTTTATCAAGTGGTGATATTCCTACAACCTATTATGTAGCGCACACGCTGGCGGTAGAAGCCGGTGGCGGTATTGTTTTTGGTTTGGTATTAGGTGGTATTTTATATTACTTACTTAAAAGTATTGATAGTTACCAAGAAGAAGTACTACTTACTTTAGCGGGCGTTATTGGTGGCTATGCACTGGCTAGCCATTGGCATTTGTCGGGCCCACTTGCAATGGTAATGATGGGGCTAATGGTGGGCAATCATGGACGTAGTATGGCTATGAGCGACAAAACACGCCATTACGTTGATTTATTTTGGGAGCTGATTGACGAAATTTTAAATGCCATTTTATTTGTACTCATAGGGCTTGAAGTCGTCATGATTGCATTTTCGAGTAATTTGTTTATTGCTGGTGGCTTAACAATTTTAATCGCGTTACTCGCACGTTTAATTGTTGTGGGTATAACAACCACTACATTTAATAAGCAATTAGAGTTGCCATCTGGCGCATGGAAAGTTTTAACCTGGGGTGGCTTGCGTGGTGGTATTTCGGTTGCACTGGTATTGCAACTACCTGATGGGAACGAGCGCGATATTTTGTTGGCTCTCACTTATGCGGTTGTGGTTTTTTCTATTTTAATTCAGGGTTTGAGTATTGGTAAAGTAGCCAAAACTATCCGTTAAATATAAATCGGTTAGATCAAACCTGTTAAATGTAATTTATTATAAAGCGTGTGAAATAGCTGTATTTCACACGCTTTTTATTTTTCTTATAAAAAAGGGTAATTAAAACGTAAAGCTGAGCTGCACACCGCTGTAAATATGTTCTTGTGCTTCCCAGTAGTCGCCATCTATTTGGCGTGCTCGGGTAAATACTTCTATTTTAAATGGCTTAAAGTGATAACCCGCACCTATACCTGCGTAACCGTCTATGTCGTTGTTCGATTTTTCTATTTGGTAGGTGTTATCGCCTCTATCGTTTTTAAAGGCGAGTTCGAACAGATCTAAGCCAAACTCGGCGTATATAAAAAAGTCATTAAAATAGCCAAGCTTCATTCCATTATCCCAGGTAATAAACTCTTCTTGCTCGCCTTGTTTATTATCGACTACTGCCGCGCCAATTGCGCTTGTAAAAATAACACCAAAGTGACTGTTATTTTGTTTGACCATCATTTCGACACCAACAGATGTAATGCTGCTATCGCCATTAAATTCTGATTTTATAAACATACCGGTGTTAGGCGTATTATTACCAAGTAAAAGCCTTGCATCAGCATTTTGGCTAAATGCTAAAAGCGTGCTTAATAAAACAAAAAGGGGGAGTGTGTGTTTCAAAAAAGTGAACCCATTAATGATGAAAAGTTACCAGAGCCGTAATTATAAATACATGACTTAGTATTGCATGTAATTAAATGTGTAAATTTGTTTGATTGTTATTCAGCTATGCCAAAGCAAGGTGCTTAAAATAAAACCGACTAAATAAAAGCATAAATAATTATATGTATTTTGAAATGCAAAGTAGCGATTTTAGGCACGTAAGATAGTGCGTAAGTTATTTAAATATATAGAAAAAGTTCAAACGCATTAGACTAAGGTCTATAGGTTAATTTTTCTCACTTATTAGGTTTGTTTTAATCGTTTGTCGGGGTTGTGTTAATTCACTAAAGTTCAGTTGTCGGCAACAAGCACGGCTTAACTAATCAGGAATATAATCATGAAAACACTTATCAAAACTATCGCTCTTAGCTCACTATTAACATGTTCAGCTGCTGCAATGGCTGATCAAAGTGACTACAAATTAATGGTTATTGAAACTGCAACAGCGCCACAGCCACTTGAGCAATCATTTAATAGCTGCGCACTGAATGTTAAGTCAAAAAATTATGCACAAGCGGAAGAAATTTGTACTAAAGCAATCGCACTTTTAAAAGACGCAGATGGCCCTAAATTTAAAGTACGCCAACTTACGTCATTCGCATTAAGCAACCGTGGTGTTGCACGTTTAAAAGCGCATAACGATACTGCTGCACTTGCTGATTTATACGAAGCATCAAAATTGTCTAACAGCACAATGGTATCGCACAATTTAACTCGCGCTAAAGAAGAGTTATCGTTATAAAAAACGTTTATAACGTGTTTTATAAAGTGCTTACTAAAGCATGATATAAAATAGCGAGAGTAAAAAAGCCGATGTTGGG
>NZ_WTKW01000440.1:0-2956 GCF_011378745.1 Pseudoalteromonas sp. Z1A6 | reverse complement strand
TAATTATAGCAATTAAAGTGGTTCTCTTGTTTAATTATTCCGCATAATAGAAATATAAAATGTTTGAGTAAATACTTAATTCAGGGATAAAAATGAAAATTATAATCAAAAAAATGTCATACCTTGTATTATGTGTATTGCTAACAAGCGGTTGCACTACCGCTAGTCCTAGTAGATTAGGGCCTTATGTAACGCCTGCGTTGTATAGTATTGAAACCCCATACACTATTAGTAAAGTGAGATCAGCTAATCGCAAATCTGGCTCATACATCGTAGGCTCAAGTTACGAGGGGACTTTATTTGCAGTAGATTATGACGGTAAAGTTTTATGGGAAAATAAATTGTCTGGTTTTATGAACCATGATGTTTGGACACAAGATATTACCGGTGATGGTAATGATGAAATATTGACCGCTAATGCAGATGGTCATGTGTATTGTTTATCCGACAAAGGTAAATTGAAATGGTCATTTAAAATTAATGATGCACCTATGTACTCTGTTACTGCTATAAAAAAAGATAATACTTCATATGTGGTCGCCGGTGGTTTTGATAATAATTTTTATTATTTAGACACTCAAGGTAAGTTAATAAAAACCATTGCATCTTCAACTTATTCAATTGAAAAATCGCGCCCAAACAAAGCAACCAAAGATAACCCTCAGGCGCGCTCTCAACCAGCTAAACGTCACTCAATCAACTTTTTAAGAGCACTTAAACAAGCCGACGGTAGTGATGTTTTAGCGGTGCTAGGTGTTGTTAATTCAATGCAAGGATCTGGCGCTATATATTTATTTAAACCACTCGTAGATAAGCCATTTATTGCTGACCCATTAAAAGCGATGCGCTCACCCATTGGTGATATACGTGTAGTAGATATTGATGACGACGCAAATCAAGAGGTGCTTTTGGGCAGCACTAAAATGAAAAACCAAAGCATCGCCTTATATGATCCTAAAACAAAGTCTGAAACCGTTATTCCATTAAAAACAATATCACCTATATTCGGTAAGTTTGGTTATCGAATAGCTCAAACCGAACTAGTTGAATATCAAGGTGAAAAAAGTATATTTATCCTTTACGGTAATAGTTTAACTATTATTCCTGCCACTATGAAAAAAGCTAAAACTAAAGCTAATGTGGTTACAGGAAAGTATTCGTATAACGATATGTGGAAAGACCCTGCAACAAATAAAATTATTTTAGCCAGTAGTCAAAGTGGTGGTAGCAGCATTCACGTTTTAGATATTGCGAAAAAAGGATGGGATAATCAATTTAAAAACTTAAACCCTCCTGGAAAAATTGCTGCTATTTTGAATAATATTGACAAGGTAAACCAGCAGTTAACGCATTACCAAGAAACGACATATAAACATAAACCATTACCTGTATATTTAATGTCTGATATAAATAAGACATCAAAGAAAGTGGTTAAACACATCACGAATGAATACGATAGCCCTATATTTCTTGATTCAGGCAACCTGGGTACTGAAAATTGGGATCGTTCTGCAATACCGAACAAGGTTTATCAAAATAAACGTGACCGAAGAAAAAAATATGATTTATCGCAAGCCGAAATATTAGAAAAAGCCAAACAACTCTACAGTGGTGATGTTGGTGCAGCCTATTGGGGCGGTCATGGTAACGATCCATACTACCGTAGTTTAGATACTCATATTAAAACCTTAAAAGTAGCCAATGGGAAAAAATCTGTTTTAATTTTTCCTGAAGTGGCTCACTACGATAAAGATTTTGAAATAATGTTAGAAGATTTTATGTTTCCTTTAGCGGAGGCGGCACAAAAACTCAACGGCAACTTGTTTTTAAGGAACAAGCACACGTTCTGGCAATCAATGGTTTATAAAAAAGGGTGGTCAAGGCTAATTTCCGGTGAATTTGCCGATGTTTTTGTACCTGCAATGGAAGAAACTACTGATAAATCGATGGAATTAAGCATTGCCGGTAGAGTCGGTTTGTGGGCTAGTGGTTCGGTTAACAGTTGGGGAGCGCGTTTAGCTCGAGACAACACAAGTTATGATCGATTAAGACAAAATTCGCATCAAATGTTGCCTAATCATGCTCTGCGACAGTACATCTATAGTGCAGCTAATGGCGCGACTTATATTAATAATTTTCCTGTTGACCAAACACACATGAAAACCTTTTGGGATTTAATTGGCAAAGGCGCGTTGTACATACCTAAACCTAATGAAATTTTAAGCTATTCACCTGTAAATATTGGCATGTTGCCACCAGATAACCATTATTTAGATGAAGGGAATAATGTTAAAACAACGTCGCTGTATGATCAAAAGGTCGAAGATGAAAATCCAATGGTATTCAGCCGACTAAATGGCTCATGGCCTGGTGCTCCTGTGACTGAGTGGGATTTTTCACGTTATGCCGCAGGTGTTAAAGAAAGGCGTTTGGGTTTCTTACCTCAATACCCAAACGGTTTAGTGTTAATTACACCACCACAAAAGGGCGTATTCGCTGATGATAAAGCAGCTAGAGGTGCTTTAGTTGATCATTTACACCCTATTTATAAAAACATTATGCAAGAGTACTTAACTGACGGTAGGGAGTATGTTTCTGCAGATGGAAAACAACATTTTTCAGCAAAAGAGTTTTATAAAACGATAGAAAAAAGTATTAAAGAGAAATCAGCGTTATTACCAATTACCGTTAAAGGAAATGTTGCCTGGGTTGTTGCGCAAACATCCCCTACTAATTTACGTTTAACCTTGATTGACGGCGGTTATATTAATCCACAAACAGCACTAGCTGAGGTAACCTTTAACACTATATCGCCTAAAAAAATTAAAGATATTTTGTCAGGGGATGAGTTTAAAATCACAAATGGGAAGATTAATGTTCAGTTACCTACAGGTGGGTTTAGGTTTTTAGATATCACTTTAGAAAAACGATTATAGAAAAATGGGTGCAATAAAAG
>NZ_WTKW01000044.1:0-17647 GCF_011378745.1 Pseudoalteromonas sp. Z1A6 | reverse complement strand
ACTCTAAATGATAAACAACGCCAAAGCGTTAATGATCAATTTGATGAGTTAATTGAAACCTTAAACGATATAATAGAAAACTAAATTGTGCGTGAATTATTAAGTTTTAAATTAGCTTTTTAGGCTGGTTTGTTTTTAAACGCAAAAAATGCTTTTTAAAGGGCAATATATGGTTACAGATTTGAAAAGTATCTTAAACACTTGGTATCTCAATAGGGACAACCAAGAATGGGTTTTAGCTACTTTGTACAAAATTGAAGGCTCTAGCTACAGAAAACTAGGGGCTATGATGCTTATTTCGAGCCTAGGCGAGCGCTTGGGGATGCTTTCAGGAGGCTGTTTAGAAGCTGACATACAGCGCCACGCTAAACAAGTAATGAGTACTTTAACCAGTAAAACCATTAGTTATGATGCCACCGATGAAGACGATTTAACATTTCAACTTGGCATTGGTTGTGGGGGCATAGTACACATTTTACTGCAGCCCATTCACAAAGCTAATGACTATTTACAGCTAGAGCTTGTATCTAAAGCACTTAATGAGAATAAACCAGGGCGATACCTTCAACAAGTAAGCCCCATTTTGCCAGCCGGTAGTGGTGTATTTACGCAAAATGATGAGTTGCATGGTTTATCAATGAACCGCAAAGCGCAGTTGGTAGAATTACAAGGCGCTACGTGCTTGCAAACTTCTATTTATCCGCCGCCTCATTTATTAATAGTGGGTGGTGGGGCCGATGCAGTTCCGGTTTATACATTTGCCAAACAACTTGGTTGGAGTGTAACTGTATGGGATACCCGTGCTGCCAATGCAAAAAGGCAATATTTTAAAAATGCAGATGCTATTTTGCGCTTCACACCGAGTGAGTTAAAAGAATATTGCATAACTAATAAAGTAGATGCTGCTATTTTAATGGCTCACAGCGTTGAACTCGACGCGAGTACGTTGGCTCAATTTAAAGATGTTTCTTTTAAATACATAGGGTTATTGGGCCCTAAGCACAGACGTGAACAAGTTTTAGAGCACGCAAATACGCGTGTATCACAAATAAAGTCTCCTGTTTTTGGGCCTGTCGGTTTAAATTTAGGCGGCGACTCGCCAGAGAGTATTGCACTATCGCTGATCAGTGAAATACATGCAGTGCTGTGTGACAAAAACGCCCAATCGCTAAGCCATTGGGGGCAGGAGCCGTGCTAATTGCAAAAGTTGTTTTAGCCGCAGGTCAATCATCTCGCTTTAACGGCTGTAAATTAACGGCTGATATCGGGTTTGGCAAAACAATGATTGAGCATGCAGTAAATACACTTCAAGCACTTGATGACACGCCGGTGTATGTAGTTACCGGGGCATGGCATAAAGAAGTATCACAAGCACTGGCAGGTTATAAAAACATAGAGCTCATTGAGAACAAGCAATGGAGCCAAGGTTTAGGTAATTCAATCGCGATAGCTTCTCAAACAGTGTTTAAAAATAAGTCCTTTGATGGGATTTTATTTATGCTTGCGGATCAGGTTGAGCTAAAAGTAGCGCACTTAAGTGAGTTAGTTACTGGTTTTACACGTAATCCATCGCGCTGGTGCGCAAACTATGGCGAGCGTTTAGGTGTACCCGCTATATTCCCAGTGGTTGATTTATCTCAGCTTGCAAGCTTAACTTCAGATAGGGGTGCACAGCAATTACTGCGCTCCAGCAGTGAAGTAGTCAATACAATTAGTTTACGTAGTGCGAGTTTAGACATAGATACTCAAAAGCAGCTAAGTAATTTTATAGCTAAAAATGAGTGAAAAAGTATTAGTAGGGCAAAATAAGTTTTAGCTGCGCTAACGCTTTAGTGCAGTGGTTATGGTATTTAGCTGTTAATGTAGCTGATGCGGTAACTATATGTGTTATGGATTAGTAGTTACAACAATCTTAACTGTTATAACCCGTGTTTAAATTAAATAATTTAAACACGGGTTATAAAGCTTAATCAAGGGGCAAGCTATGGTGACGTTTACAATTAATGGCAAGGTGGTTGAATCACACGCAAGTGAAGATACACCATTGTTATGGGTTATTCGTGATGAAATTGGATTAAAAGGTACGAAGTTTGGTTGCGGTATTGCAATGTGTGGTGCGTGTACGGTGCATTTAGATGGCCAAGCAACTCGCTCATGTGTTTTACCAATTGGCGCAATTGCAGGAAAAAACATTACTACAATTGAAGGGCTTAATAACGAACACCCACTTCAAAAAGCATGGGTTGAAGAGCAAGTACCACAGTGCGGTTACTGTCAATCGGGGCAAATAATGCAAGCTGCTACATTACTGGCAGCTAATCCAAGTCCTTCAGATGAAGAAATAGTAAGCCATATGAATGGTAACTACTGTCGCTGTATGGCTTATAAACGTATTAAAACTGCTATTCAAC
Organism: Pseudoalteromonas sp. Z1A6; assembly: GCF_011378745.1. NCBI lineage: Bacteria > Pseudomonadati > Pseudomonadota > Gammaproteobacteria > Alteromonadales > Pseudoalteromonadaceae > Pseudoalteromonas > Pseudoalteromonas sp. Z1A6. Next base: position 15,236 of record NZ_WTKW01000044.1, on the reverse strand, counting down.
GCGCTGCAGATGAGTCACAAAGTGTAGTAAATATATTTGATCCAAATGCACAAGACGCTTAACTGGAGCCGATAATGAAAAAATTATTTCAAAAAAATAGCGAAACTGTTAATTTAAATCGTCGCTCGTTTATGATTGGCACTGCTAGCGCAGGTTTAGTCATGGCGTTTGCCCCTGCGTTATTTTCGGGTTCGCTCAGTGCAAAAGAATCAATTGCGCAACAGGCTTTTTCACCCACTATTTGGTGGACTATGAGCACCGACGGCGCCGTAGAAGTGAGTATTGCCAAAGCTGAAATGGGTCAACATATCGGTACTGCACTTGCGCGCATTGTAGCTGATGAACTTGAATGTGATTGGGATAAAGTATCAATTACCTACGTAGATACCCATGAAAAATGGGGCTTTATGGTAACGGGTGGTTCGTGGTCTGTATTTCAAAGCTTTAAGCCATTATCTCAAGCCGGCGCTGCGGGTCGAATTGCATTAATAGAAGCTGGAGCTAAAATGCTCGGCGTGTCTGCAGATAAATGTCGTGCTGAAAAGGGCTATATTATTGCAGGCGAAAAATCGGTTAGTTACGCTGACATAGTTAAAAAAGGCGAGTTTAATCGTACATTTACCAGCGATGAAGTTGCAAACCTGCCACTAAAACCTGCTAATAAACGTCATTTAACTGGGCTTAAACAAGACTTTAAAGCGCTTGATATACCAGCCAAAACAAATGGTACCGCAGTATATGGGATAGATGTAGAAGTTGAAGGCATGCTGTACGCGCGACCAGTAATACCGCCAACCCGTTATGGCAGCACAGTAACAAACGTTGACGATAGTGCAGCAAAAGCTATTAAAGGTTACAAAGGCTATGAAATTTTAAATGACCCTAGTAACACAGTGCAAGGCTGGGTTGTTGTATTAGCTGATAGTTACCCAAGTGCCATTAAAGCAGTAGATGCTTTAAAGGTGAGTTACAAAAAGGGTGAGTCAGCAAATATATCTGAAGCTGATATTCAAAAAGAAGGTAAGCGATTATGCGAGCAACGAGACTCGGGTACTTTATTTGTTGATCAAGGCGATATAAAGAAAACTCAAGCAGACGCCAGTGAGTCGTTAGAATCAATGTATACCACAGCGACAGCAAGTCATTATCAGCTAGAGCCATTAAATGCGGTTGCAGAATTTAAAGATGGAAATTGGATTATTCATACAGGTAACCAGTGGCAGTCACTTACGTTACCAGCGCTTGCTAAAGCACTTGAAATAGAACAAAACAAAGTAATTATTCGTCCTTATTATTTAGGTGGTGGTTTTGGTCGTCGATTATTTGGTGACTGGACTGTACCTGCAGCTCTAACCGCAAAAGCAGTAGGTAAACCAGTAAAGCTGGTATTTACACGAGCAGACGATAGTTTATTCGATCAGTCTCGTTCTGCATCTGCTGCAAAAATGACAGCGTCGTTTGATAAAAACGGTACTTTTACTGGTTTAGAGCATGCATTTTCTGCAGGTTGGCCTACTAAAGCAATGGCACCAGCGTTTTTATCACCGGGTGTTGATGGTAAAGGTAAATTTGATGCATTTTCGGCATCGGGCGCTGATCATTGGTATAGCATGAGCAGTCATCGTGCACGCGCTATTAATAACGAAGTTGCACAAAGCACCTTTACTCCAGGTTGGTTACGTTCAGTAGGGCCAGGTTGGATTGCATGGAGTCTTGAGTCGTTTATTGATGAAATTGCCCATAAGCAAGGTAAAGATCCTGTTCAATTTAGAATTGAAATGTTAGACGGTAAAGGCAAGCAAGCGGGTAAAGCACCTGAGAGCGTTGGCGGAGCACTGCGCTTACGTAATGTGCTTAAAACGGTGTCTGACAAAGTAGCTTCTGTTAAATTAGCTAAAGATGAGGGCATTGGTTTTTCTGTAAGCTCAGGGCAAGAACGTACTATGCCTGCATGGCTTGCAACCGCAGCGCATGTTCATGTTAACCGTGATAGTGGTAAAATAACGCTTAAAAAGCTTTATGTTGTTGTAGATGCGGGCTTAATAGTTCACCCTGATGGCGCACTGGCGCAAATTGAAGGGTCGTTACTATGGGGCAGCAGCCTTGCATTGCATGAATCAAATACGTATAAAGATGGGCAAGTATCAGCGACTAACTTTAATACTTATTTACCGCTAAGAATGCAAGATGTGCCAGATATTGACATTGAATTTTTACAAAGCGATGAGTTTCCAGTTGGTTTAGGCGAACCTGGCGTTATAGGGGTTGCTCCTGCTATTGGTAATGCTGTGTTTAATGCAGTAGGCGTGCGTTTACGTGACCTACCAATGAAGCCAAGCGAACTTAAAAAAGGCTTAGAAGCGTAAAACAAAAATAACTAAAGGGGTATGCTTTATGCTGCCCCTTTAAGTTATTAAATATATTTATGTAATTATTATTTATGTATCAATAAGTAGCGTTGTTTATACCAATTTGCTTAATTAAATGATTAAGTATTATTGCAAATTGGTATTAGGTTGTTATTACTTGTTGATATTAGTTAAGGTTTATTTATGCTAATCGACCCAACAGGGCGAGAGTTTAGTTACTTACGTTTGTCTATTACTGATGTATGTAATTTTAAGTGTGTTTATTGTTTACCAGATGGTTATCAGGGCGGGCCAGACCGTGGTTTTCTCACAATTGATGAAATTAGCAACACGCTTAAAGCGTTTGCACACCATGGTATCGAAAAAGTAAGGATCACTGGCGGAGAGCCAACCCTTAGAAAAGATTTTATAGATGTTGTTCGTGCGGCAAAAGATGTCGCGGGCATAAAAAAAATTGCAATGACTACCAATGGTTTTTCTCTTCATAAGAATATTCATGACTGGGTAGATGCAGGCTTAAACGCCATTAATGTAAGCATTGATAGTTTAGATTCACGTATGTTTAACACCATTACTGGGCATGATAAATTTACCTCAGTAATGAAAGGCATTGATACTGCGCTTGAAACGGGTATTGATTCGGTAAAAATAAACAGCGTGCTGATGAAGCAATACAACGCAAAAGAGTTTGATACATTTTTAAATTGGGTTAAACACCGTCCCGTTACCATCCGCTTTATAGAATTGATGCAAACAAACGACAACAAAGCCTTTTTTGATGCTAACCATGTTTCTGGGCAAGTTTTAAAAACTCAGTTATTACAAACGGGTTGGCAGCAAGTTGCGCGTAGTGCATCAGCAGGTCCTGCTCAAGAGTTTGCTCATCCTGATTATCAAGGCAGAATTGGTTTGATCATGCCTTACAGCAACGACTTTTGTAGTACCTGTAACCGATTGAGGGTTACAGCAAAAGGGAATCTGCACTTGTGTTTGTTTTCTGAAGAGGGTATTTCGCTAAGAGAATATATGAACGACAGTTCAAACAGTGAATTAATGGCATTGTTATCTCGTTATATTAAAACCAAAAAACCAACTCACCTTTTACACCAAGGTAATACAGGTATTACTACTAATTTATCCATGTTAGGTGGCTAGTTGTTAAAGCCACTTAGTGATATTAAAGTATCAAACGTGTTTCTAAAACATACGACATTATCCCCAAAAGGTAAATAACTGGTTGTATCTACATGGTTTTATATCAACAAGGCTTGTTAAATTATATTTTCCCGTTAAACTTAATTTTTATTTTTTGTTAAGTGATTAGAATGGATATCGCAGCTCTTAATAGCACTAAATCATTAAGAAAAGACGTCCTTAGAGGGATGTGTCTTTGTTTTGGTTCTTTATCGGTAGGATTTGCGGGGCTTAATTTAACCGTAAATAACTTTCCACTGCTTGGCTATATCGAAATCTGTTTTTCTATTTATTGTATATTTACTTATATTTCACTTACACGTTGTCCACTACAGTTTTGGCAATCCGTTGTGATGTGTGCACTTGTAACGTTTATTGTTATTTTAGCTACAGCTTTAGCATCTCCTCGTAACGGTGTATTCGTATGGTCGTTTGCATTACCTATTTTGTACTACCTGTTGTTAGGTAAACAATATGGTGTAATTTTCTCTGCAAATTTATTAGTTATCCAAGTGTTTATTTTAGGGAGTAAGTCTACATTTGCCCCCTTTGAAACTTTTAACTTATCCCTTAATCTACTCTGTGCTTATTTAAGTATTTGGGCGATTTCTCATGTTTTTGAAGGGAGCCGCTCACATTTTTCAAAGCGCCTTAAAAATTTAGCGTTACTTGATCCATTAACGGGTGCAGGTAATCGCCTTTCAATGAACCACTACTTTGAAGTAGAACTACAAGATAAGTCACAGTTATATTTGTTTTTACTCGATTTAGACTTTTTTAAGCAGATAAATGATGAGCATGGCCATGGTGTGGGTGACCAAGTACTTGTTGAAGTGGCCACTTTACTAAGGGTTGCACTTGGCAGAGGGTACGTATTTAGAGTTGGCGGTGAAGAGTTCGCTTTATTTAGCTCTTTTGCAAATGAAGAGGCTGCACTAGATACCGCAGAACAAATAAGAGCACGTTTTGAAAATACAACATTTGATATTGATGGCCTTGCTATCAATATTACAACGAGTATTGGAATCGCAAAATTTAAAAGTACTAATTCATTGGAAAGCTTTGTAAACCAAGCGGATAAACAGTTATACAAAGCAAAACAATTTGGTCGCAATAAAGTGTATTGTAAGTTTAAAAAAGAACATGACTACGAAACGGTAGTTGCTTAAGCAGGGTTACTTAATACATTTGCTCAAAATTGGGGATCCCGTTTTCCCAAATTGGTTTATCTTTTCCTATATGTTCGCGTACAGCATCAAAAAATAACCGAGTTCTTACCGGTAAATCTCGGTGCGGATATACGGCATACATCGCACTAAACTCCATTAGTTTCACATCAGTCAATAAAGGCACTAGTTTACCCTGTGATATTTCATCACCAATAATAAATGCAGGGGCGACAAAGTAAGTTGTGCCCGATAGTGTTTTCATCAGTAATGACTCTGCATCGTTTGCTCTAAACACACTTTTTATTTTTTGCTCGCAGGGCTCACCTTTACTGTTGTAGTAATCTATTGCATCTATCCGAATAGAGTTACTGGCGTAGCTTGCTGCTGGCAATTGTGCTAAATCTTCCATTGTTTTGGGCATACCATAAGTGTCTATGTACTCTGGTGCTGCAACAATGAGTAAGCGATTACGCGCTATTTTACGTGCAATAAGGGATGAATCTTTTGGCTCACCAACACGAAATGCTAAATCAAACCCTTCAGAAACTATATCTACTAATCTATCGTCTAAGCGCAGTTCAACTTCTACTTGCGGAAAGCGTTTTTGGAAATCATTAAGTACAGGTTGCAAATAACGCCTGCCAATCAATGTTGATGACGTGATTTTTAACACCCCGCGTGGCTCTAAATGGTAGTTTTCAGCCATGCGTACTGTTTCGCCGAGCAACTCTCTAAGCTCAGCGGCTTTTTTGATCATTTCGGCGCCCGCCGCTGTGAGCGAAAACGAACGCGTTGTGCGGTTAAGTAACCTAACGCCTAACTCATCCTCTAAACGGCTAATTTGTTTAGATATAACAGAGCGATCTATGTTGCGTAATTCTGCAGCTTTTGCAAAAGAGCCTTGCTCAACCACTTCAAGTAACATTAAAAGTCGACTTGTTGTATCCATTATTACACCTTAACTAATTCATTGATGCCATTTTGGCATTAATGAATTTAAAAATCTATGGTTTTTAAACACGGGTTAAATCCGTATTATGCGAGGCTAATCAACAATGGAGCGTCTTCATGAACAAACATCTAATTGCTGCTGCACTTACTGCGGCATCTTTAACACTAGCAGGTTGTGCCGATGAGAGCACAGCTCAATCAGCACCTGCACAGCAACTTCAACCAATTGATGTAGCACAGGTGCTTGTTAAACCAGTACAAAGCTGGCACACATATACAACTCGTTTAGAGTCTCCACAAGAAGTTGCTTTAATGCCGCGTGTATCGGGAATCATCGATAGCATTGAATTTAAAGAAGGCGATGTGGTTAAAGAAGGCGATGTTTTATTTCAATTAGATGCTCGTCCATTTGCTGCTGTGGTTGCTAGTTTAAAAGCGCAAATCAACAGCGCACAAGCTGCCTTAGAGCAAGCTAAAAGTGAAGACAAACGTGCGGTACGATTATTAGACCGTAAAGCAATTTCTACTGAGCAAGCACAAGCGCGTACTTCAACACTACGCCAACGCGAAGCACAGCTTTCTGCACTTCAAGCACAACTTACTTCAGCAGAGCTTGATTTAGAGTTTACGTCAGTAGTATCACCAATTGATGGCATTATTTCTCGCGCAAATATTACCAAAGGTAATAACATACTTGCGGGTCAAAGCGTATTAACGTCAATTGTTTCAAACCAAGCTATGTACGCTTATTTTGATGTTGATGAACGCACATGGAATCAATCTTTTAATGATGTTACTGCTGCGAGTCAGCAAACTGTTGTAATGCAAAAAGTGGGTCAAAGCGATTTTGCATACAAAGGCTACATTAACTTTATTGATAACCAAATTAATTCATCAACAGGTACATTACGTGTACGTGCAGTATTTAATGAAGACAGCAACCAGTTACGCGCAGGCTCGTTTGCACGTATAAAGCTTGCTGCAAATTCTATTAGCGACGCGATTATTATCCCAGAACGTGCAATTGGTACCGACTTAAAAAATCGTTTTGTATTAACGGTTGGCGAAAACAACGTACTTGAATACAAACTTATCACTACAGGTGAGCGTTACGGTGCCTTACGTGCGGTTACATCGGGCCTTAACGAAGGTGATGTTATTGCTGTAAATGGCCCAGCTCGCGTAGGCCCTGGTATGCCAATCTCTCCGCAAACAGTAACAATTGATACAAGTGGTGTGGCATTTACATTGTTAAATGACAACGCACAACTTGTGGCTAAGCAATAAGGTTTATTGATGAAATTCTCGCATTTCTTTATACAGCGTCCAATATTTGCGGCCATGCTGTCATTGGTTATTTTAATTGCTGGTGGTATATCACTATTCCAACTACCAGTAAGTGAATACCCAGAAGTAGTTCCTCCAACCGTGGTTGTAACCGCTAACTACCCGGGTGCTAACCCGACCGTTATTGCGCAAACAGTGGCAACACCGTTGGAGCAAGAAATTAACGGCACTGAAAACATGTTATATATGTTTTCGCAAGGTACCAGTGATGGCCGCATGACACTAACGGTAACCTTTGCATTAGGTACCGATTTAGACCGTGCTCAAGTACAAGTACAAAACCGTGTAAACAGTGCGCTTCCGCGTTTGCCAGAAGAAGTACAACGTTTAGGTGTTGTGGCTGAAAAGTCATCACCAGATTTAACCATGGTAGTGCATTTATATTCACCTGAAAAAACGCACGACACAGCGTACTTATCTAACTATGCCGATTTAAACATTAAAGATGAAATTGCACGTTTACCGGGTGTAGGTGATATTCGCATGTTTGGTGCCGGCAAATACTCAATGCGAGTATGGCTAAACCCAGATGCACTTGCTGCACGCGAATTAACAGCAACAGATGTAGTAACAGCACTTCGCTCGCAAAACCAGCAAGTTGCTGCAGGTAGCTTAGGCGCGCAACCAATTTCAAACGACAGTCAATTTCAAATATTGTTAAACGTTAAAGGTCGTTTAAACAGTATTGAAGAATTTGAACAAGTTATTATTAAAGTAGGCGACGAGGGTCAGTTAACGCGTTTATCTGATATAGCCCGTGTTGATTTAGGTCAAGACACTTACTCACTTCGAGCAGAGCTTGATAATCAACCAGCACTTGCAATGCCAATATTTCAACGCCCTGGTTCTAACGCTATTGAGCTATCTGATCAAGTACGCGAAACAATGGCGCGCTTATCTAAAGATTTTCCTACCGGTGTTGAATACGACATTGTGTACGATCCAACGGTATTTGTTCGCGGCTCAATTGACGCGGTAATTGCCACTTTGCTTGAAGCAATTGTATTGGTAGTTATTGTTGTTATTGTATTTTTACAAACATGGCGTGCATCAATTATTCCGCTAATTGCTGTGCCTATTTCACTTATTGGTACGTTTGCCGTAATGCAGTGGTTAGGTGTCTCAATTAATACCTTATCGTTGTTTGGCTTAGTATTGGCCATAGGTATTGTTGTAGATGATGCGATTGTAGTTGTTGAAAACGTAGAGCGTAATATCGAAAAAGGCTTATCGCCACTTGAAGCAACCCGCGTTGCAATGAGTGAAGTAACAGGCCCTATTATTGCCATTGCGCTAGTACTAAGTGCTGTATTTATTCCTACTGCGTTTATTACCGGTTTATCAGGTCAATTTTATAAGCAATTTGCACTTACAATTACTATTTCGACTATTATCTCAGCGTTTAACTCATTAACGTTATCGCCTGCGCTTGCTGCATTGTTATTAAAATCGCACGATGCAAAACCAGATGCGTTCACGCGTTTACTTAATAAATTGTTTGGTCGTTGGTTATTTAAACCATTTAACCGCGTATTTAATCGTGGTGCTAAAGGTTACGAAAAACTGGTACAAAAACTAATTCGTATGACCGTTGTTGTTATGGTGGCTTACATAGCACTTGTTGGTGGCACAATTAAGTTATTTGATACCGTACCGGGTGGCTTTATTCCACAGCAAGATAAACAGTATTTAGTGGCTATTGCGCAGTTACCTGATGCATCAAGCCTTGATCGTACTGAAGATGTGCTTTCTCAAATGCAGCAAATTGCATTAGAAGTACCAGGCGTTGCACATACAGTTGCTTTTCCTGGCTTATCAGTGAACGGTTTTACTAATAGCCCTAACAGCGGCATTGTATTTACACCACTTGAAAGCTTTGACAAACGTACCGACCCAAGCCAATCAGCGATGGCGATTGCTGCCGAGTTGAATAAACGTTTTGCTGCCATTGATGAAGCATTTGTAGCGGTATTTCCACCGCCGCCAATTCAAGGTTTAGGCACTACCGGCGGTTTTAAACTGCAAATAGAAGACAGAGCAAATAAAGGATTTGAAGCCTTATTTAATAGTCTGCAAGCTGTTATCGGTAAAGCGCAGCAAGATCCAGCATTAATGGGCTTGTACTCAAGCTTCCGTATTCAAGTTCCACAAATGGATATTGATATTGACCGTGAGCAAGCGCTAATTCAAGGTATTCCACTTGATGAAGTATTTAACGCACTGCAAATTTACTTAGGCTCTGTGTACGTAAATGACTTTAATATGTTTGGCCGTACCTACCAAGTAAATGCACAGGCTGATGCTGACTACCGCTTAGACCCTGATCAAATACTTAATCTAAAAGTACGTAACCGCTCAGGAAATATGGTGCCACTAGGCTCTGTATTAACAGTTACACCAACAATTGGTCCTGACCGAGTCATGCATTACAACGGTTACCCAAGTGCAGAACTAAATGGTAGCCCAGCACCAGGTTACAGCTCTGATCAAGCACAAGTTGCTATTGAAAAAGTACTCGCAGACACACTACCAACAGGTATTGAATATGAGTGGACTGAAGTAACGTACCAACAAGTACTTGCCGGTAACACCATGGTTTATGTATTTCCGCTAGTTGTATTACTTGTATTTATGGTACTTGCAGCGCAGTACGAGAGCTTACGTTTACCACTGGCAATTATATTAATTGTACCAATGACTATTTTCTCAGCCTTGTTAGGTGTGTGGTTTGTTGGCTCTGACAACAACATATTCACCCAAATAGCGTTAATAGTACTGGTTGCGTTGGCCTCTAAAAATGCGATATTGATGGTTGAGTTTGCAAAAGACAGACACGACTCAGGATTAACGCACTTAGAGGCAATACTTGAGGCATGTCGTATGCGCTTGCGCCCAATATTAATGACCTCAATTGCATTTACAGCAGGTGTTATACCGTTAGTTCTTGCTACCGGTGCAGGCGCCGAAATGCGACACGCAATGGGTAACGCAGTATTCTCAGGGATGATAGGTGTAACCGTGTTTGGCCTATTGTTTACGCCGGTATTTTATATGTTAGTGACTAACAAAAAAGAGAAAGCGCAGGAGAATACTCATGACTAAATTAATGCAAAAAAGACTTAAAACAAGTCTGACCGCCAGTGCAGTATTAGTTGCTGCGTTTTTAGCAGGATGTGCGAGTAAAATAGACACCATGAGCGAGCAAAAAGCCGTTAACGAATTTGTTGCTAAAGCTAATATTGCTAGTAACGTTAGCGTTGCTGATGAGACAAACTGGTGGAAAAAGCTTAATTCTGATCAACTAAATGAGCTTGTTACTGGTGCGCTTGCAAATAACTATAATTTGCAAACAAGCCAGTTAACACTTAAAAGTGCATTAGCGCGATTAGGAGAGCAAAAAGCCCAATACCTGCCGCAAGGTGGCGTAAATGTTGGCGCAGCTCGAAGCGATGCACCAAGCGTGTTTGACCGCCAATCAAGTGCAAACGTTGCACTTGATTGGCAACTAGATTTATTTGGTCGCATAACGGCGTTGGTTGATGCAGCAAATGCATCGGCCATGAGCCAAGCAGAGCAAGTACGCTTATTACAAATTGAAGTTGTTTCGTCAGTCGTTAAAGGCTTTGTAAGTTACCAAGGGAATGTTGAAAAACAACACATTGTTACACTTCAAATTGAAGCGCTTGAGCAAAGTATTGACGTTTTACAGGCACGAGTTGATGAAGGTGTAGCTAACGAGCTTGATTTAAACCGTACGATGGCGCAGCTTAGGCAGCAACAAGCATTAATGCCTGCTATTGAGTATGCAAAATACAGCGATTTATCTGCGCTTGCAGTACTAAGCGGTAAGCTAGCGCAAAATATTGCTATTGAAAACGAGCAAGGCGTGCTTGAACGTGACTTTAGCGTAGCACTAAAAAACGCTAATAATGCCATTGCCTTACGTCCAGATATTAGCCGCGCGCTGTTTGACTTTAGCCAAGCAAATAGTTTAAGTGTTGCAGCTAGCAAAGCGTTATTACCCGATATTAGCTTATCTGCATTTGCAGGGGTTGTGAGTATAGATAGCACAGGCTTAAAAAATACCGATCAACAGTGGCAAGTAGCGCCGCAGTTACAGTGGTCTATTTTAAGTTATCCTGCGCTTTTAGCGCAGCGTGACGCGCAACAGTTTTTAAGTGAAGCTGCGTACAGCGATTATCAACAAGTAGTATTAACTGCACTAAGTGAAAGTGAACTTTCACTGCAATTGTTGGTCAATCAAGCACAGCAAAAACGCTTTGCCGATGAACGTTATGACTTTGCTAATAAAGCATTTTTACAAGCACAAGCAATGTACGAAGAAGGTCAAATTCCTTACCTTGAGTTGTTAGATGCGCGCCAGGATGTTTTAATAGCACAAGAAAATGCTGTTGAAACAACAATTTCTTCACTGCTTGCCAAAGTAAATGCTTACCAGTCATTTAATGGGCAATGGAGTTATGCGTTAAACGACACTAATAAGTAGAGTTATATTGATGCCAAATACTGAAAATTTACATGAATACATTATCCCGCAAACTATGCGCGCTATTGTACTGCCAGAACCAAATGAAGCAATTGACTTAGCGGATGCTGAGCTGCCTGTTCCTATTTGTGCAGATAACGAGCTGCTTGTAAAAGTAGAGTACGTTGGTTTAAATCCAGTTGATGGTCAATTTGCTAAAACAGGCTTTTGTAAATGGCAGTATCCACACATTTTAGGCTTAGATGCCGTAGGTGTTGTGGTTAAAGCTAATAAAGGTGTGTTTCCAAATGTTGGCCAGCGCGTTATGTGGCATGCCAACATTGGTGAGCAAGGTGCTTTGAGCGAATACACCAAGGTACCTAACTTTGCAGTGTCGGTTGTGCCAAGCGGTTTAAACCCGGCCATTGCAGCAACACTTCCATGCGCCGGTATGGCAGCACTTATTAGTTTAGATAAAATAGGCATTAGTGAAGGCGATACTATTTTTATTGAAGGCGGAGCCGGAGCGGTAGGGCAGTTTGCTATTCAATATGCAAAACAGCGCGGTGCAGACGTATTTACCACAGCATCAAAGCGTAATCATAAGTTGGTTAAGCAGTTAGGCGCTGATGTGGTTTTTGACTATAGCGATAAAAAGCTATGCGAAAAAATCCGCAGAGAACTTGGCCCACAAGGCTTTGATGCGGTTATTGATACGATTGGTGGTGAGTGTACTCAGCGTAATATTGAGTTAATGCGTTTTTGCGGACGTATTGCCTGCTTAAATCCGCTCCCTTGTTTTGATCAAGACTTAATGTATCACCGAGCGCCTAATATTAGCGTAGTATCAATTGGTGGAGCATGGCTTGCTAATAGTTTATGTGCACAACAACGTTTGAGTTTTATGGGCAACCTGTTACTTGAAGGCGCTGTTAGTGGCGACATTAAACACCCAGAAATAACGCCCGTAGATTTTAGTGCTGACTCAGTATCGCAAGCGCTTAATAAACAACTTGCTGGTGGTTTTACCGGCAAGCAAGTTGTTAAAGTTGCTAAGTGAAGCGCTTATACAATTTGATTTAAATTTAGGTAGTTTTAGCTAGATTAACTAATAATGTAGCCTCTACAAATTGAATAAAAACGTAGCCTATTTGTGCTGCGTTTTTTTATGCCCATAAAAAAATAGATACAGCGCTAGAGCTTTTGCTGTTTTATTCATCATTTTAATCAAAATACTTTTTTTCAGCGTACAACTGTAAGCCTTTGTGTTTCAACAGTTTACGTTCAGGTAAAGAAAATAAATTGAAAAAACTGTTAATTAATTGAATAGAGCAATTGATCTAAACGATTTTTTATGACGTAATGTAGGTATTATTTAGCTGGTCGGATGAGTTCAATCATGAGTTTACGTACAAAACTAAAAAAAGTATTACCAAGTATTTCTATCACAGAACAAGAAGCGCTAGACGCGGGTGATGTATGGCTTGAAGGTTCTATCTACCAAGGTAAACCTGATTTCAGTGCACTTCGCGACGTACCTGCTGCTACATTAAGCGCAGACGAGCAAGCATTCTTAGACGGTCCAGTAAAAGAGTTATTGGGCATGATTGACGATTCAGTGATTCAAAACGGCATTCATTTACCAAATGACATCTTAGAATTTTTGAAAAAAGAGCGTTTTTTCTCGCTTATCATTCCTAAGTCGTTTGGTGGTTTAGAGTTTAGCCCTTATGCAAACTCTACTATTGTTGGCACAATTGCGACTAAAAGCTCAGCAGTTGCGGTAACCGTCATGGTTCCTAACTCGTTAGGCCCAGGTGAATTATTACTTCACTTTGGTACGCAAGAGCAACAAGCACATTATTTACCACGTCTAGCAAATGGTACAGACATTCCATGTTTTGCATTAACAAGCCCAGAAGCGGGTTCTGATGCAGGTGGCATTCCAGACATTGGTACAGTTACTAAAGGCATGTATAACGGCGAAGAAGTACTTGGCCTTGAAATCACATGGGACAAGCGCTACATAACGCTTGCACCTATTGCTACCGTACTTGGTTTAGCTTTTAAAGTAATGGACCCTGATGGTTTATTAGGTGGTAAAGAAAGCTTAGGTATTACCTGTGCACTTATTCCTAAAGAGCACCCAGGTGTAGAGCTTGGTAATCGCCACGACCCAATGGGTATTCGTTTTTACAACGGTACTACACGTGGTAACAAAGTATTCGTACCAATGGATTTTGTTATTGGTGGACAGAAAAACATCGGCCGTGGTTGGCAAATGCTGGTTAGCTGTTTAGGTGCTGGCCGTGGTATTTCATTACCTGCGCTAGGTGTTAGTACAGCACAAGTTGCATTTAAATCAGCATCTGAATACGCAGCAGTGCGTGAACAGTTTGGTTTAGCCATTGGCCAGTTTGAAGGTATTCAAGAAAAACTAGCCGACATTGCAGGTAAAACATACCTACAAGAAGCAATGCGCGTACTTACAACTGAAGGTTTAGGCATGGGCTTAAAACCATCAGTAGTAACTGCAATCGCTAAATACCACATGACAGAGCTTGGTCGCGACGTGCTTGATTCAGCAATGGATATTCAAGCGGGTAAAGCGATTCAAAACGGTCCACAAAATACATTAGCAAGTGGTTATGTTGCTCAGCCGATTGCCATTACGGTAGAAGGCGCGAATATTCTTACACGTAACCTAATGATCTTTGGTCAAGGTGTTATGCGTTGTCACCCATATTTACAATCTATGGTTGAGTCAATTCACAGCGAAGACAAAGGCGCAGATAAAGAATTTAACGGTATTTTACGTAAAACAATTGGCTACAGCACAGCAAACAGCTTACGTGCTTTCCGCTTAGGTGTTTTACCATTTACAGCAAGTGCTAATTCTGAATTACCAGAAGTACGCGACTACGAAAAAGCAGTACATAAATTATCTGCAAAACTTGCAGTGTACGCAGACTTTTCGTTACTTGTACTTGGCGGTAAGTTAAAACAAGCAGAAATGCTATCGGCACGTTTAGGCGATGTAATGAGCTTCTTATATGCAGCTATGGCATCAATTAAATACTACGAGCAAAAAGTATCAAGTAGTGACCGTGAGCAAGCAGCACCTTATTTCCATTACGCGACTCGTTTTGCACTACAAAGTGCTGAAGAAGCATTGCATAAGTTTTTAGATAACTTCCCTGCAAGTGGTACACGTAAGTTTATTCGTTTTATTACAATGAACTACTCAACTAAAATGCCAAAAATTAGTGACGATTTAATCCGCGAACTAGCTAAGCAAGCTCAGCTAGATACCGCATTTAAAGCGCAAATCACGCATTTAGTTAAACCAGTAGTGGGCGATGGCCATCATATTAATGAGCAAGCTTACAAAGCTAAAATGGCATCACTTGGCGAACTGGCTAAAGTTAAAAAAGCATTACGTGCTAAAGTAATTAAACCAGGTATACGCTTTAACATCACGCTTGATAACGCACTAGCGGCAAACGTAATCACGCAAGCTGAACACGTTCAGTTAATTGATTACAACATCAAACGTGAAAAAGCGATTCGTGTAGATGAGTTCGATTTTGATATGAACCTACTAGACGATAACGCACAGCCGATTAATCCGCTTAAAAGCGTAGTTAATCAGTAAGTTAAAGTAATAAAATTCAATGATGCAAAGCGCCCGCAGTATCGGCGCTTTTATTTTTGAGTAAA
>NZ_WTKW01000439.1:0-3017 GCF_011378745.1 Pseudoalteromonas sp. Z1A6 | reverse complement strand
TTTATCTTATTAAATTTTAACTTTTTTATTTATTTTTAGAGGTTTATTGACTAACTTTTAAATTACTATCGTAACGTTACAAAAATAATAAAGGATGAACAAGTCACTCATGTTACAAAAAAGTCTTTCTAAGAAGCTACTGACTAGCGTTTTATCCGTCTATTTTTTGCTTACCTTTGTAGTGACCTGTGGACAAGTGCTTGCTGAATACGTCAATACTAAAGACTATATTCGCGATGAACTTAGTACCTTACAAAAAACCTTTAGTCGCAGCTTAACACGTGCAATTTGGGAGCTTAATACCAAGCAAACAATTACAACAGCAGAAGGTTTACTCGCCATCCCCATGATTGAAGGGATTATTGTTCGAGACGACAGCGGCGAAATTATTTCACAGCTAGGGCGCTCTCTTGATATACATAAGCTATATAACCAACAGTTAGTACAAGAAGAGGTTATTTTAGAAGACGCAAAATCGGGTTTATTTGGTTATACCTTTCCACTTATTTTTGAATTTTCAGGTCGTGCTACTCAAGTTGGTGACGTTACCTTATTCTCAAGTCGAGAAGTTGTTTTTAGCCGCATTATGGTATCAATCTACTTTTTGATTGGTAATGCGATGATTAAAACCACCTTTTTGATCATCTTATTTTTAATGGCATTTAGAAAACTTCTTACAGACCCTTTAGCAGAACTCACTGAGCAACTAGAAAATTTAGAACTAGACGAGCTAGAAGGTCAACATATAGAAATAGAAACAGAAGAACATAATGAACTAAAAGTGATGGAGCAGTCATTTAACAAACTAATAGATAAAGTGGTTCAGTATAGAAAAGAGCTTGAACACACCCAAAAAGAACTCATTATAAGTAACGAAAAGCTTGATCAACACAACATACAACTTGAACAAGACGTAGCCCGTAAAACATCCAACTTAAGCCAAGCAATGATGGATTTACAGCAGCAAAAATACGAACTCGAAAAGCAAAAAATTGTCCTCACCGAAGAAGTAGACTTACGCCGCAGCACAGAGCTAGAGTTAATTACAAAGCAAACTGAATCTCAGCGCTATATAGAAGAGTTAAGCCTTGCACAGGAACGTTTACTAGGCACAGAAAAAATGGCTGCGCTAGGCGGACTTGTAGCAGGTATTACACACGATATAAACACCCCTATTGGGATAGGTGTAACGGCAATATCATTTTTACAAGAACGCTTAAATAAACTCGAAAATGCTTATACCGAAAAAACACTTTCGCCAAAAGCACTAGAAGAATTTATTAACGAAGCAAAACAAAGCACAAGCTTACTAACCACTAACTTAGATAGAGCTTCGGAGCTTATAGCTAGCTTTAAACAAATAGCGGTCGATCAAGCCAGTGAAGCAGTAAGAACCATTAACTTTAAAGATTACACTAACGAAGTAATACGCTCACTGCACCCAAAACTAAAAAAGACATCCCATACTATAAAATTAGAATGTCCTGATGATTTAGTTTTAAATCTCCCTGCAGGGGCTATAAGCCAAATTTTTACTAACCTAATTATGAACTCACTTATTCATGGCTTTGAAGGTAAAAGCAACGGTGTAATGGATATTAAAATAAGCGCTGATGACACTAACTTAACTATTGATTACAAAGATGACGGTAACGGTGTTACTAACGAGCAATTAAAAAAATTATTTGACCCATTTTTTACTACCAAACGCGATGAAGGCGGTAGCGGATTAGGCACCCATATAATGCTTAATTTGGTCAAGCAAACCCTTAGTGGCTCTATTGATGCAACGAGTGAACCGGGCAAAGGTCTGCGTTACTATATTCAATTTCCGAAGAACATGGCTAAGCCACTGCCTATTTTTGATAAATATGAATAAATAAAAGTATATGCATTAAATTTGTTCATATTCAACAGTAACAAATCAGTCATTTCGAGATGCTGTTTTTATTGCTATGATTGTACAAATTTTTCAAATGGATCAATTCCCCTATGTGGTTTAGTAACCTTATTTGTTACCGCTTTAAGCAAGACGTTTCATATACTCAAGAAGACTTTGATAAAGCATTAGAGCAAGATTTATTTCGCCCATGTACTGGTCAAGAGCTTGCAACATTTGGTTGGACAAAAGCGTTTGGAAAACATGGCGATACGCTATCGCATTTTTCTCAAAAAAGTATTCTAGTTTGCGCTAAACGCGAAGAAAAAGTACTCCCTGCTTCTGTTATTAATGAACTAGTTGCTGAGAAAGTTGATCTGATAGAAGCTGAAGAAAACCGCCCAGTTAAAAAGAAAGAAAAAGACGAATTAAAAGAAAACATTCTTCATACTCTTCTACCTCAAGCATTTAAAAAGTCGAGCTTACAATTTGCCTTTATTGACCAAGAAAACGGTTGGGTTGTTGTAAATAGTGGCAGCTTTAATAAAGCAGAAGAGCTACTAGCACTACTTCGTAAATCGTTAGGAACGCTTCCGGTTGTACCTGCGTTTGCTAACTACGACCTAGATGTATTTTTAACTGATTGGTTAACTAACTTTAGTACACCAGAAGGTTTTGCTATTGGCTCAGACGCTGAACTTGAAGAAGCAGACGACAGCGGCGCACAAGTAAAGCTTAAAGGTCATGATCTATCGTGTGATGAAGTTAAATCGCATTTAGAAAGTGGTAAACGCGTAACTAAACTTGCACTTGATTGGCAAGAGCGTCTTAAGTTTATGCTGCAAAACGATGGCTCTATCAAACGTTTAAGCTACTCTGAAACTCTAAAAGAAGAAAACGCAGATATTCCTAAAGAAGATATGGCTTTAAAACTTGATGCTGACTTTATTTTAGCTTCTGAAGAAATAAAGCAATTACTTGAAGAGCTAACTGCAGGTTTAGGTGACGTTGAAGATTTAGAAAAAGCGTAAATACCATAGTGCCTACCTGCATAAATATTTAAGCAATTTAATGAATTAAATAGCATATGTAAGTAGGTTGGTATAACAGATAAAAATCCGATAGCAGTTTACTGCTA
>NZ_WTKW01000438.1:0-3018 GCF_011378745.1 Pseudoalteromonas sp. Z1A6 | reverse complement strand
TTTTAATGCGCATATTGGTTTTAATAACCGGATCATCTATCTCAATTTTTATGTAATCAACATGTGCTAATAGTGGCTCCCATTTTGGATCGCCATCGTAATCATCAAGTGCAAAAACATACCCTTCTTTTTTAAGTTCTTGCACACGCTCAGCAACCGCAGGAATATTGCCCGTGCGCTCTACTATTTCAATAACACTATTTTCTGGCAATAAAAGTTTGGGAAAGTTATCGAGAATAGTTTCTGATGACAAGTTTATAAAAGCTAAATGATGCGCGGTAAGTCTATCTAAACCTACCAACATTAATGCATTAAAAAACAGGCGGCTTGTCGCATGCACATCAGAAGTGCCCACAGGAAACGCATTGTTGGCTGAGTCTCGATAAAGCAGTTCGTACGAGAAAACATTCTGGTCTATATCAAAAATAGGTTGCCGCGCGACAAACTGAGTTATTTTTTGTACCTCATCAGGTATGTTATTTAATTTCACTTGGCTCTAAACCTATAAATAAGAGATGGCAAAACAGCCAATAATATGTGTACTTTAATGCAACTCGCATAAGATAAACATAGTCGTCATTGCAAAAATGTTAAAATTACACAACACTAATATAAAAATATTAATATAAAAGGTAGAGATTTGGCTAACTTTATTCGGTTATTAGTACTGAGCCTTCTGCTATTTGTATTTTTTAGCTATGCCAGCATTAACCCTACTCCCCTCAAATACAATGTTAGCGCGTCAGGTAGTCATTATCCATATTATACAAATGATCCAGAAAAGCCTGGTGTATTACCCGAAATTATTGAAAAAGCACTCGATGATGCAAATATTGCAGCTTCTCATATCGACCTACCCACAAAGCGTATTACCAAATATTTACAAGATGAAATAATCGATTTTGATGTTATTTCATTAGAATGGCTCCCAAAGGATGAGAGAAATGACTCTCGCTATGTTTTTTCAGAGCCCCTTATTTATGCCACAGAAATGATTGTTACCTTGCCTCAAAATGCCCAGAACTGGCAAAGCGCCGATAGCTTAAAGGGCAAATATATAGGAACAGTACTAGGTTACTATTACTTTAATGACAACACCTTTGAGCGCGTTGACTTTCCATCCGAGAAAGAACTTATGACCGCTCTCTCAAGAAACCGTGTAGAAGCTGCACTAGTAGGTAAGTTAACTGCGCTCTATTGGGCAAAGCAATTAGAGATAAACATTGCCTTTGGCGCACAGCATTCCCATGGTTTTTTAAGAATTCGTTTATTAAGCAAACATAAAGAATTATTGCCCCAAATAAACCTAGCAATTAAAAACCTTCATGCTCAAGGATATATAAAAAGTATTGAAGATAAGTATATGAGTAATATACCCACACAAAATTAAGGGACTAATGGCGCAGAGCTCGTGTTTTGGAGTATAATAGCAGCAAATGTTAACTCGACCAGAATCAGAAAGAGCCCCATGAGTATTGAAAAAGCCTTAATCGAACGTAGTAATAATCAATGTGAATTGTGTGCAGCCACCGAGAACTTATCTGTTTATGAAGTACCACCGGTAACTGAAACCCACTCAGATAAATGTATTTACACGTGTCAAACATGTAAAGATCAAATCGAGAATAACAGCGAAATAACGCCTACACATTGGCACTGTTTAAACGATAGCATGTGGAGCCAAACTCCTGCAGTACAAGTTGTAGCTTACAGAATGCTTTCGCGTTTAGCGCCTGATAATAGCTGGGCACAAGATGCGCTAGACATGATTTACCTTGAAGAAGACACGCTAACCTGGGCTAAAAAAGCACTTGCCGAAGATGACGATTTAAAGCATGTAGATAGCAACGGTGTAGTTCTTCAAGCAGGCGATACTGTTACCCTAATTAAAGACTTAGACGTTAAAGGCAGTAGCCTTACCGCTAAACGTGGAACAGCTGTTCGTAATATTGGCCTAACCAGCAACCCTGAACATATTGAAGGGCGAGTTGACGGCCAGCGCATTGTTATTTTAACTAAGTTTGTTAAAAAATAATCGTTTGTTTTTAATTATTAAAGGCGCTAATGCGCCTTTTTTTATGTTTAAAATAAGTTAAGGAATGATTAAGTAACTAGGTAATACACTAAGGACATAATATTGAGTAAGGATAACCAACATGGAAAAGCATCAAGCAGTATCTTCGCGTAAAAAAGCAGTTGCAGGGATTGGCTTATTGGCGCTTAGCGCTTTTGCAGTAACTGGCTGCGGTGAGCAAACTAAATCGACTGAAAACACAGAAATTGCAGAAGCAATAACCAGCCTTACTATCCAAGCTAGCTACAAAGATCGCAGTATGCTTCGCCCTGGCTCGCAATTAATAGTTACGCTTTCCAATGTATCTAAAATGGATGTAAAAGCCGATATAATCACACAAGAAGTGATTGATGTAACCCAAGCCCCGCCATTTACCGTTGAGCTAATTTATGATGCCAGCAAAATTAGCGATAAACATCGCTATAGCCTAAGCGCCAGAATTATAAATAAAGACAAAGTGCTTTACACAAGTACAACAAATCATGACCCGTTTGCAGAATCACAGTTAACTACCCCCTATAAAATTGAGCTTTCAAAAGTGTCGACTCAAAAACCCGATGTAACAATCACAAATACTTACTGGAAAGCAATAACAATAAATGCTCAAACTGTGAATGTTACAACTAAAGAACCATTCATTCAGTTCAATAAAGACCACCGCGTTAATGGCTTTTTAGGCTGTAATAATTTTAGCGGAAGCTATAGTACCGAGCAGCAAACAATTACACTTAGTCAGCTAGCAAGTACAAAAAAGATGTGCTCGGATAATATGAGCCAAGAAGCGGCTATGTCTGACGTACTTAGCAAAACTTCAAAGTGGGAAATAACAGGTGAATCACTAAAACTTAAAAACAGTCGCGGTAATACACTTGCTACTTTTAGTGCGGTTTATTTTAATTAATATTTAGCTCCCTTATATAAATATTACCTAACACATTCGTATT
>NZ_WTKW01000437.1:0-3083 GCF_011378745.1 Pseudoalteromonas sp. Z1A6 | reverse complement strand
CAATAGGAGCGGCTTTTAGTTTTGTTTGGCTTTTTATTACTACTATTTTGAGAACAGGACATAAAAAGCTTACTTTACATGTAATAGATAACTTTGACACGCAAGATCTAATTGACCATGAAAACCTCGACGTTTACTTTTTAACTGAACCATATAGTCAATCTGCAATTAAGGATGGCTTAGTTGTTGATCTCCACAAAAATATTACTCATCATCAAGAGAAGTTTATTGCTGATTGCAGCCTTAATAACATCCCAGTTTTCCATGCGGATAGTATCAAAGAGATGATTGATGGAAAGGTGCAAATAAAACATTTATCTGATAATTCAATTGGTACCTTACAGCCTAATCCAATTTATCAAATATTTAAGCGCCTTTGGGAGACTGTAATTATTGTTTTAACACTCCCTCTAACTCTTTTAATTATGGTTCTTACAGCTATTGCTATTCGATTAGAAAGTCGAGGCCCTGTTATATTTACGCAAGAACGTGTAGGACAAGCTGGTCGAGTTTTTAAAATTTATAAATTCAGAAGTATGACGGTAAAAACTAGTTGTGCAGAGGATAAGTTTGCTACTGAAGAGCATGCTAGAATAACTCGCATAGGTAAGGTGATTCGAAAAGTAAGAATTGACGAATTACCACAGTTTTTTAATGTTCTAAAAGGTGATATGGCATTAATTGGCCCACGGCCTGAACAAGAATCTTTTGTTAAGTTATTTGAACAAGAAATTCCATTTTATGGCTATAGGCATATAGTAAAGCCAGGTATAACTGGTTGGGCGCAAACTGTACAAGGTTATGCTGATGATACTGATTCAACAAAAGAAAAGTTAGCGTATGACCTTTATTATATTAAACACTTATCTTTTTGGCTTGATCTTAATATTGTATTTAAAACCATCAGGACAATGCTAACGGGGTTTGGTGCAAAGTAACCAACTAGAAAGTGTGGAAAGACGTTAATATAAAATTTTGATATTCATATTTAAAAGCTCAATCGTTAAGTAAATGGAAGAATCTCCGGTTTGAAATTGCAGCTATTGGTAATAGAAATTTTTAGTTATATATACCGATAGCTGTAATTTAGTAAGTCTCGACTGAACAGCAGAGCTAATATTACTCCCAAATTATATTTTTTGCTCGACTAAAGTTAATAACCCAAGTCGCTACTCAGCAAGTAACAAAATCAGGTAATTACTTACAAAGTGAATTTAAATTTTTGAAATGAGAAGGTGGTTGGGCAGTCCACGCTGTTAATAATTTAGCTTAAGACGATAGCTCACTTAAAAATTCAGTTAATCGAAGAACTCTCACAATTGCACCAATATAATTGCCTTCTTAGTGCTAGGTAAACTTAATTTATTATTTAAAAGTTATTAGCCACAGCAATGGTGTAGGAGCTATTGCGGGGATTTACTTCAGACTACCACTTCAAATTTCGATATACATACTGCGTAATTACCTTGATTACATTTAATTCAACTCAAAAGTTGTACTTACAGTAAAAATAGATCTATAAATATTTACTATTATAAACTACTTTCCAATTTCTATAATTTCACCTCGGTCCAAAACAGCCCTGTACTTATCTGCCAAAGCACCTTTTGCATCATCATCCCCATGTACAATTTTTATATGGCTTGGCTTTTTATGCATACCCGTTACAAACTTAATTAATCCGTTTTGATCGGCATGGGCGCTGTAGCCACTAATTGTATGTACTTTTGCGTTTATAGTAATACGAGCATCATTTATAAAAACATACCCATTACGTGGGCCATATTTTTGGATCTCGCGGCCTAAAGTTTTATTACCTTGGTAACCTACAAATAATACATCGGTGGTTTTATCATTTAAAAATCGCTCTAAGTAATTAACTATTCGGCCACCAGTGCACATACCGCTTGCTGCTAATATTATGGCTGGTGTTTGCCGCGAACTTAAATGGTTAATAATAGCCAAATGCTCTTTGTGTGAATCAACCGTAGTTAGGTTTTTAAAATCGAGCGGGTGCCTACCATTTGCAACTTTGCGTTTGGCTTCGCTATCCCATAAGTGCTTAAACTTTTTGTATTGCTCAGTAAAATTGGCTGCCATAGGGGAGTCGAGTATTACGTGAATGTCTCGCCACTTAGACTTTTTAGATGAGCTATGTATGAGTTGCTCAAGCTCATATAGCAGCTCTTGTGTGCGCCCAATACTAAAAGCAGGTACTAAAACAACGCCATTGTCGGCTACGGCGCGTTCAATAATGTTTTTTAGCGTTTTAGTACGCTCTTTACGGCCTTGGTGATTTTTATCACCGTAGGTTGATTCAATAACTAGGGTGTCGGCTTTATAGGGCGGCTTAGGCGAAGGGAGTAGCGGGGTGTATGGCGCACCCAAATCTCCTGAAAATACAACACGGTGTTTGTTGTTATCACTATTTTTAATATCAATTTCTACGTAAGCCGACCCCAATATATGCCCAGCACGCTGAAACCTCGCTTTAGCTTTATTGAGCCCTTTGCAAGGTAGTTCAAACCACGTTTTATAATCAACAGCTACTATGCGCTTATTTAATAAGCTTAAGCAGGCAGCTATAATTTTAGGGTCGCGGGTTACACCTACTTTTAAAGCATCTTCAATTACCAAAGGTAATAAACTGGCCGATGCAATACTTGTAAAAATAGGGCCTTTAAAACCAGCTGCTAATAAGTAAGGAATTCGGCCAACATGGTCAATATGGCAATGGGTAACAATAAGGGCAGTAACATGGGTAATATTAAACTCAATTGAAAGGTCGGCTTTAGAGTCTTCGCCTTGAAATAATCCGCAATCAATAAGCACACTTGTTTGCTCATTAACTACCAGCTCGTGACACGAACCAGTAACGCCGTTAACCGCTCCGTGGTGAAGTATTTGCATTGTGCTTCCTTGTCATCAATTTGTTACATTGAATTTTAAGGTAGAAGTAAAGCCATAATTATTCAAGGTTCTAACGCTTGAGCTAAATTAATAACCTCACCTTCAACATATCACCTGTAGGTGCGAATTTACTTCGCGCTCTTACCTATATATTTATTTAAAAAATATTAATT
>NZ_WTKW01000436.1:0-3102 GCF_011378745.1 Pseudoalteromonas sp. Z1A6 | reverse complement strand
CTAATAATTTTTAGTAATTTCATCCTACCGTACTATGCTTTTAGCACACCTAATAAAATGGACTAAGGCATGGCAAAGTTGGTATTGGCAATTGATGACGACAAGTATGTTCATCATATAATTGAAGAGTCTTTAGCAGGGTTTTGTAAAATAATTCATGCAAAAGATGGCGATGAAGGATTAAGGCTAACCAATAAATACAACCCAGATATTATTTTACTCGATATTGAAATGCCAGGTATGTCAGGTTATGACGTATGTAAAACTATAAAGCAGAGTCAAAATACTCAAGATATTCCCGTTATGTTTCTCTCATCTAAAATAGAGCTAAGCGATCGGGTAAAAGGTTATAGCGTCGGCGCATCTGATTACATTACAAAACCTTTTAATGCAGAAGAGTTAATAGCGCGAATAAAGGTACTTTACGAATATAGGCAAAAATGCGCAAAACTAAAATTAGATATAGTAAAAGCGAATAAAACAGCTGAAATGGCAATGACAGAGTCAGGTGATATGGGGCGTATAATGCGCTACGTTGGACAAAGTTATCACGCTAATAACTTTCAATCGTTGAGTGAATACTTTTTTACCTTTTTTGCTCCTTTAAATTTAGATGTTGTGGTGGTGTTTTGGTATCAAGGAAAAGGTATTTTTTACAGCCAGCAAAGTGGTGTTTGCCCGTTAGAGCAAGAGCTGCTTGAGCAACATCGAAATGCTCAACGATTTGTTGATATTGGTAGCAGCACTATCATTAATTACCCCAAAGTGTCCCTTTTGATAAAAAATATGCCAGTTGATAACGATGCTTTGTATGGGCGCTACAAAGATCTGTTCCCGCATATATTAGAAGTAACCAACGAGAAGGTTGTTACCATGGAAAGAAGCGAAAGCAGTTATGAGCAGGCAGCTCAAATAAGTACAGCCCTTCAAGATATTGTTAAGCAGTTAACTACTCAAAATGTAGAGCAAAACAAAAGTACTAAAGAGTTTATAGAGCAGCTACATGAACTTGACTGCGCTATTAAGCTACAACAAACACAAGCAAATCCTGCGGATCTCACTTTATATATATCTCAATTGGATCAAACAATGCAGTTATTTGTATCGGCTAATAGTGATTTAGCCTTTATCAAATATCAGCTTAAACAAGTTGCCGAAAGCCGCAATGAACTTATATCCAATTTACGTACTAAAGCGGAAGCCGCAAAGGTCAATACGAATCATCATAGTGATATAGAGCTATTTTAGTGCTTTAAAGTAAAGCGGTTGATATACTACAGGCGTATTTTATCGTCGGAGTTTATTGTGGTTATTCAGTGTGCTTTTAAAGAGTTACGCCCTTATTTAAATGAATTAGAAACACGCTTTGGTTTAGCCCAATGGGCGCAAAATTGCAGTGGCTTTAGCTTACATTACGATGATAAAGGGTTAAGTCTATTTAAAACCGACGAGCCAAAACTAGGTGCAATTAACGTTGATTTTGTAACCGGTGCTGCCGCCCATAGGCGTAAGTTTGGCGGTGGTAAAGGGCAAGCAATTGCCAAAGCGGTGGGTTTAAATAAAGGTGCAACGCCTGTTGTACTTGATGCTACCGCTGGTTTAGGGCGAGATGGTTTTGTACTTGCCTCGCTAGGGTGCAAAGTTATATTACATGAACGTCACCCGGTTGTAGCTGCACTTTTATACGATGGTTTAAAGCGAGCCTATAGCGATATTGAAATTGGTTTGTGGATGAAAGAAAACATGAGCCTAATATTTGGCTCAAGTCATACTTTGCTCTCTCAATGCGAAAGCATGCCTGATGTTGTTTATTTAGATCCCATGTTCCCGCATCGCGAAAAATCAGCATTAGTTAAAAAAGAAATGCGCGTATTCCAAGAGCTTGTTGGTGCAGACAACGACGCTGACGACCTACTTGATTTTGCCTATCCACTTGCCAGTAAGCGCGTTGTTGTAAAACGCCCCGATTACGCCCCATTCTTAAACGAAAAAACCCCAAGTATGCAGATCAAAACCAAAAAGAACCGTTTTGATGTCTATGTAAAAGCGGCAATGGTTTAAGCATCAAAACAAATCGGCGTTATATCCCTAGAATTTATCCATGTAAGAATCGTTATATTGGGTTTGATCATAGGATCTAGCCTTTTGAATCTAGGATCTTATTACATTTTCATGTTAGAATTTGCGCAATTTTTTGGCATAGCAAAGTAGCACAGTAATGATCTTAGATGATATTCGCATTGTTTTAGTTAACACGTCACATTCCGGCAATATTGGTTCGGCGGCTCGCGCCATGAAAACCATGGGTTTATCAAAACTTTATTTAGTTGATCCTGCTTGCGAAATAGACAGCCAAGCAAGTGCATTAGCTGCAGGCGCAACTGATGTTTTAGGCAATGCAGTTATTGTAGGTACCGTTGAAGAAGCTATCGCTGACTGTACATTAACGATTGGCACAAGTGCGCGTTCTCGTACGCTTTCGTGGCCAATGGTTGAACCACGTGAATGTGGTGAAAAGCTCGTTGCTGAAGCCGTAAATGGTCCTGTAGCGCTAGTATTTGGTCGTGAAAACAGTGGTTTAACTAATGAAGAATTACAGCTTTGTAATTACCATGTATGTATTCCTGCTAATCCAGAGTACAGCTCGCTTAATTTAGCTATGGCCGTACAAACACTTAGTTACGAAACTCGCATGGCATTTTTAAATCAACAACCTAAAAAGGTTGAAGAAGACGATGCAGTTTACCCAAGCTCAAAGCAAACAGAGTTGTTTTATGATCACCTTGAAGACACGTTGTTTAAAACAGGTTTTATCATCAAGCAACACCCTGGTTTAGTTATGACTAAATTGCGCCGTTTGTTCAACCGAGCTCACCCTGAAGATGCTGAAATGAATATTTTACGCGGTATTCTCACCTCAATTAATAAGGCTATCCCTAAGTAACTTAGGTATAGCTATTAGTTATAAAAGACCTAGACTAATTAACGCGCTAATACTTGACTAAATTACTCAGGTAATTACAATGGCTGTAATACTTGACCAAAGAGGTCAAGTATTGAAAATTTGTTAACTCTACAATTTAAAAGTAAGAGTTTCTAAAT
>NZ_WTKW01000435.1:0-3106 GCF_011378745.1 Pseudoalteromonas sp. Z1A6 | reverse complement strand
GCTTTTAGAGGAAAACAAACTAGATTACTTAGATATAAATATTGAGCAGTTTGTTGCTCTACCCTCATTTACTTCTCATTCTTTTCTCTTTGTGCAAAAAATCTTTAAGTGGTTTACTCAAAAAAGTTTAAAGCGCTACGCTTTTAGGTAAAGTGAAAAACTCTCTTAGCTCTCAGTGGTAATAACTTAGTAGCCTTTAAAGCATGATCTAAATCAACTTAGCTTCACCCCTATATCTGCTTATGTAAATAACTTGATCTCGATCACGTTGCGACCTGCAAACACCGCCTATGATTAATCCATCAACAACGAGGGGAACAAATCATGAGCGTATTCTTTAGAGATTTTTTTACAGATCCAGTTTTATTTATGTCTTTTGGATTTTTAACTATCGTTGTTTCTTTGTGTATCTTTTTTGCTTTTTTCTTTCTGAAAAAAATACATGATGCAGAAATTCCTGACCAAAATTAAGCACGACGCACTAAAGCGCCTTATTAGTTTACTAGTTAGGCGCTTTTTATTTTCTGAAGCGAAAAATTTGGTACACTAGCTTTTCGTTTAATACAAAGTGCGTAGTACAAACATGATCTCTCAGTTCAAACCAGCATGGTGGATGACCAATCGTCACGTTCAGACCATAATGCCGCGTTTTTTCCGCCCATTTCACCACACTCGCTACGAACTTGAGCAACTTGATACACCTGATGGTGACTTTATTGAGCTTGCATGGTCACTTCCACATAACGAAACCGCACCACTAGCCGTTGTTTTGCATGGCCTTGAAGGCAATATAAATAGCTTTTATGCCAAAGGCATGATGAAGGCCTTAAAAAAACAAGGTTACGCAGTTGTGCTTATGCACTTTAGAAACTGCTCAACTGAAGTAAACCGCCTTCCACGTGCTTATCACAGTGGTGATACCGCCGATTTAGCTTTTTTTATTAATCACTTAAAGCTGCAGTTTCCTGAGCGCACTATGGTCGCTGTAGGTTTTTCGTTAGGCGGTAACGTACTGGCCAAATACTTAGGTGAACAATCACAAGCATGCCCACTAAGTGCTGCAGCGGTGGTATCTGCTCCTTATGATTTGTCGTCATCAAGCGATGTTATTCGTAAAAGCTTAGGTAAAATTTACCAAAAATATCTGCTCGATCGCATGAAAAAGTCGATGCAACGTAAATTGCCACAAATTAAGCAGCAAATTCCTATAACTACCGATCAATTAATGAATATTGATGATTTATTAGAGTTTGATAACCAACTTACAGCACCGTTACATGGCTTTGAAAATGCCCACGATTACTATCGTAAAGCCAGTGCTATGCCGTACTTAAAAGATATCGCTATACCCACACTTATTATTCATGCCAAAGACGACCCAATGCTCTCAATTAAGGCCGTACCGAGTAGGCAAGATGTAAGTGAGCATGTTACGCTGCGCATCTCTGACAAAGGCGGACATGTTGGTTTTATTAGCGGTAAAAATCCGTTTAAGCCCATATTTTGGTTAGAGAAAGCCGTGCCATGCTATTTTGGGCAACATGTTTTAGGCAACGCAAACAAAGAGCAATTATGATTATCCCTTTTGAACAACTCGATAAAGATACACTATACAACCTAATAGAAAGCTATGTACTGCGCGAAGGCACCGATTATGGCGAAGTAGAAGCAAGCATTGAATCTAAAGTTAACCAAGTTAAGCTACAGCTTAAAAATGGCGAAGCAATGGTGTTTTTCTCGGAATTACATGAGTCAGTTACTATTATTTCTAAGGGCGAATTTAAAGCGCTGCAAAGTGAAGAGCATCAAGCAGAGGCGTTTGATTAAGGTGTAGTACTTGTAACTTTTGAATTGAACGTACACAATGGCTTTTTACCCAAAGAGCCAAAACATGATAAAACTCAGCACTCTAGTGGTAGCCGTATCACTAGCATTAACTAGTCAAGTCCATGCAGAACAAACAATAACAGCATCCGACAAAGCAATTAAACTCGCTAAAGACACCATTTTAATTGATACCCATATCGACGTACCTTATCGAATTCACGAAAGCTGGGTTGATGTAACTAAAGCGACAACTGATGGCGATTTTGACTACCCTCGCGCTGTAAAAGGCGGTTTAAACGCACCGTTTATGTCGATTTATATTCCTGCGCATTTGGAATTTGAAGGTAAAGGAAAAAGCTACCAACTAGCCAATCAAATGATTGATAGTATGGAAGCTATAGCCCAGCGCGCACCCGATAAGTTTGCTATTGCCAGCTCAAGCACTGATATAGAAGAGCAGTTTAAGCAAGGTAAGCTGTCTATTGCAATGGGTATGGAAAATGGCTCTCCTATCGAAGGAGATATGAAAAACCTTCAGCACTTTTACGACCGCGGTATTCGCTACATCACGCTAGCGCACTCGCAAAGCAACCATATTTCGGATTCGTCTTATGATATTCGCCGCAAATGGAAAGGTTTAAGCCCATTTGGTAAAAAGCTAATTACTGAAATGAATAATATTGGTATGTTAATCGACGTATCACATATTTCTGATGATGCGTTTTATCAGGTTATGGATCTCTCTAAAACACCCGTAATTGCCTCACATTCATCACTTCGTAAATACACGCCAGGCTTTGAGCGTAATATGAATGACGACATGCTATTGGCACTTAAAGAAAATGGCGGTGTTATTCAAATCAACTTTGGCTCAAGTTTTGTTACCGCTAAAGCAGGTAGTTGGGGCAAGCAGTTAAAAAGCACAAAAGAGTCGGTTAAAAAAGACGGGACTAAATTAAGCAAAGATTTTGATGCTGCCTACCGTGCTAAAAACCCTTACCCATTTGCAAGCCTTGAGCAAGTACTTGATCATATTGATCACGTAGTTGAGCTAATTGGTATTGATTATGTAGGTATTGGCTCTGATTATGATGGAGTAGGCGATTCATTACCTATCGGTTTAAAAGATGTATCTAGCTACCCTAACCTTGTTCAAGGTTTAATGGATAGAGATTACAGCGATGCTGATATTAAAAAAATTCTTAGCGGTAATTTATTAAGAGTTTTAAAGCAAGCTGAAGAATATGCGAAGAAAAATTAAAGCTTTTTAGCGTATATT
>NZ_WTKW01000434.1:0-3106 GCF_011378745.1 Pseudoalteromonas sp. Z1A6 | reverse complement strand
TAATAAAATTAATTTCATTTCATATCGAATGTATTAGTAGGGATATTAATGTTTTTTTCTAAAAATAAACAAAACGAAATAGCTTCTCTAAAAGCTGAACTTTACCCATTACAACAAGTATGGGAAGGGCTTTACCGAGAGATGTTAGTACTAAACATTCTTTATGATGGCCGAATTTCGCACGCCAATGATAAGTTTTTAGAAAACCTAGGCTACAGTGAAGATGATCTAACTAATAATTCTTTTGACGATTTTATTACAGATTCGTCTCGTCAATCTTCAGAATTTAAAAGCCTACAGCAAGCTATTAAAAAAGAAGGGCATTGGGGCGGTGCATTGCAAGTTATGCGCAGCGATGGTAAAGCTGAATGGTTACGTTTAATAGTACATCCAGTAAAAGGGGAGCAAGATCAGTTGCTCTATTTTTCTATATTCGGAAGTGTACTTACAAAAACAATTACGGCTTCTCGGGAGCAAAGCGATACTATTAAAGCGATATATCGCTCTATGGCGGTAATTGAATTTGATTTAGAAGGCCATGTCTTAAAAGCAAATGATCAGTTTTTAGCTGCAATGGGTTATCAAGAAAGTGAAATACTAGGTAAACATCACCGTACGTTTTGTGAGGCTTCAGAGTATAACTCCCAAGAGTATCTGCAATTTTGGGCTAAATTAAGAGAAGGTAAGTTTATTGCTGAGCGTTTTAAGCGTGTAGATAAACATGGAAACATTGTTTGGCTAGAAGCGTCATATAACCCAATCTCAAATGACGCGAATGAGCTTTATAAAGTAATGAAGTTTGCAACTGTTATCACTGATCAAGTAAATCAAGAAATTGCGATATCACAAGCTGCCGAAATTGCTTATAGCACCTCAACCCAAACTGATAAAAAAGCAGAGCAAGGCGCGAGCGTTATACAAGATACAGTCGCAGTAATGACTGAGCTGGCTATTAACATGGAGCAAGCTGCAAATGAAATTTCAGCGCTTGATCAGCAGTCGCAACAAATATCGAGTATTGTACAAAGCATTAGTAGTATTGCTGAGCAAACAAATTTATTAGCATTAAATGCCGCAATTGAAGCGGCAAGAGCTGGCGAGCAGGGGCGAGGCTTTGCTGTGGTTGCAGATGAAGTGCGATTGCTTGCATCGCGTACCTCAAAAGCAACAGAAGAAATTGTAGAAGTTGTACAGCGCAACCAATCACAAACCCAAAATACGGTGGCTGTAATAGAAAAAGGTAAAGAGAAGGCAGAGCAAGGCTTGGCGTTATCTAAAGAATCTGGTGAAGTGATGCAAGAGATCCAACAAGGTGCACAAGAAGTTGTAAATGCGATTGGGCAATTTACCAGTGAACTTAAAGCTAACGGTTAGATTAGCTTCGTCCTTATTCTAAAGCGGGCACTTTCAATGGTATCCGCTTTAATCTTACTACCCTCAATATACCCCTTGAAACCCATCTAATAATTTCAAATATAACAACTATACCTCTATTAACTCATTAATCAGTATGAAATAAGTTTCTTCTCTTCCCTAAATGATAATAAGTTGTTGCATTTTTGTTCGTTGTTCCTAATACTAGAGTCTGTTGATCTTTCAAGGTTAAATTTGCAGCAGTCTGTTTGGTATTTAGGCAAGGCAGAGCCTAAGTAGTGTGGTTGTTCCCCATAAATAGGCGATAACGTAGCATTAATGCCAAACAGACGCTGCCCAAAGGGTACTTCCTAGAGGCTATTTACTCTTTGTTGCTCGGGTTTTACTTATTCTTACATGGATGTAAGCCAGTAGAGTAACGCAGGAGCAGTTACCGAGCCCACTAGGTTACAAATCTCGCGCCGTGATTAAATAGCCTCTAGTTTGAACAAATTTTAATCCGCAAAGAACAACAGACCCTAGTGAACACCTAAGCTGACAAGCTTATGTAAACCAACATGAATACCTTAAATGATAATAAAATATTAAGTACACAACATTAAGGAATTGTATGAACAACACAAAGCGCACACACAAATTAATTAAGCCAAGCCACCTAATTGGTGCGGGGTTAGCTATGTTAATGAGCTTTTCTGCAGCGAGTAAAGACTACAAAATTATATTAATTCATGGGTTACAAACTTCGCAAATAACAAATAAGTCGGGTAGTGATGTAATCAATGATGGTGAAACATATTGGCAATCGTACTGGAATAATCGTGCAGATGAGCGAATTGATTGGCCTGCTTATGAACGTATTGAAGGTAAAATTGCTACCGATTGGGTGTGGCCAAAGCTAAAGCAAATTTCACGCTCTAATTTATGCAGTGATGGCTGTGTATTTGTAACACATTCAACAGGAGACTTAGTTGCACGCCATATTATTGATAATCAAGAAAACTGGTTAGAAAACGAAGGCTTAGAGCCGCTTAATATTGTTGCTACGTTTGATTTAGCAGGCGCGGGTGGTGGAAGTGAGCTGGCTGACGTAGCTGTTAGTGCTTTAACTGGCGCATCATGGAACTTTGCGGTCGATGCTGCACTCAAATGGTGGCTAGGAAGTGATGTAACCGAAGCTGTTGGTGTATTACACGATTTAAAAGTAAACAATGCACGTAAAATTTCACCATTCCCAGATGCACGTACGCCACGTTTACGCTTTGTTGCCGATGGAAATGCATATTTGGGTTTAACGGGTGGTTTTTTAAAAGGCAATGATGATTCGGTTGTTGCATCGCACTCTTCATGTGGTGCCAGTTCGGCTGGCTCGTTTGGAAGTTGTAGCAGCAGTATTGATACAAATGGCCATTTAAAATCGCAAGGTGATGCAGTAAGTAGCTTTATGCCAAACCATTATCCAATGATGATGAGTGACAGTTATAGCCATAACGAAATACATAACGCGCAGCGAAAAGGTAATGTAACAATAGCCATGAATAACGTAAATGTGGAAGGTGACACTGTAGGTTTTAATACGTTTGATAAAACTACAGGTAGTTGGTTTTGGAAAAAACAATATCGTTATATTAAGGATTCAAATAATTTAAGCGCATCAGCACTTATTTATAATGTGATTCCATAACATACAAGGCGTGTAGTTAAAAACTATACGCCTTATAAAAGATTGAAATAT
>NZ_WTKW01000433.1:0-3111 GCF_011378745.1 Pseudoalteromonas sp. Z1A6 | reverse complement strand
TTTAAACTTAGCGGTTTTTTATTAAATCTATAATATTCTTACTCAGCTATTAATTTGATTGCCTAACTACGCCTGGCATGTTCTCTAATTGAGCTTGGACATAGCTGCTGGTGTTATTAAGGCTCGCCACCAATAAATCCATCGCATTATATTGAGAATATAAACGAGCTGATAACGACTCCATTTTACTTGTTAAACTTTCTCTTTGATCATCTAAATCATCTAACTGATTTGTTTTACTATCAATTCTGTTTTGGATAATACCGTCAGAATCTGTATAAAAACTAACTAAATCATCAAACGACTGTGCAAAGCCATCATCATTACTACCAACAAAAAATTGCTGTACTAAACTAACATCGGATTTAATTTGATCATTCAATGTGTCACTATCCAAGCTAAGCACACCATACCGGTCAGTTGTTACTCCTAATTGTGAAAGTGATAACGAACTCCCTCCTACATTTACTGAATCTGTTATTGTATCTCGCAGTTTAGACATTACACCACGTAATAATGAGTCCCCAGCCATTACGCCAACGCCATCTTCACCTGACGCACCTAAGGTGTTACTAAGCTCTAACAACTCGTTGTAACTACTGATAAAACTATTTAAACCTGTTTTAATATTATTATTGTTCTCAGTAACTGATATGTCGCTTATGTCGTCATCGATGTCATGCAGTTTCTTAACATTAATGTCAACACCATCAATAACATTGCTAAACTCATTAGTATTACTTGATACAGTCAACGCACCATCAATTGTTATCTGTGCATTTTGTGCAGCGTTTACTTCAGTTAGATTAGTAGTATGGTTAGCTGGATCTGCATCTGATACGTCATAAGCTAATCGAGATAATCCGCCAGTATCAGTATTATTACCGTCATCGTCTTGTACGGAAATTGTAATTGCGTTGTCTTCACCGGTTTCTTTACTTGTAAGTACTAAATGCTGACCTGTATCACTCGTGACTATAGTGGCCACAACTGAATCATTACTATCATTGCCAGTAAAAGGGCCGTTATTAATTTGGTCTCGTAAATCTTCTAACGTGTTTGTAGCCGATAAAACCGTAGAAAAACTATTTGTGCCAGAGCCTATCGTGATTACACCCGCACCTATAGCCTCGTCTGCAGCAAACGCAGGGGAAGATAACTTATGAGCTTGTGCTAATGCGTCTACTTTTACGTTATAGCTTCCAGGCTGCGCGTTTTCATCTGCGCTAATAGAGATAAAGTCATCAGTACCTGATGTACTACGCTGCTGGTATTTATCACTATCCCCCAAAGCTTCCATTGAGGTTTGCACTTTTTCGAGCGCTGACTTAAGTGCGCCAACAGCTGAAATATCTGTTGTTAAATTAGCTTCTTTAGTATTTAAACGAGCTTCAGCAGGTGCTTGTTCAGCATTAACTAATGCATCAACAATATCTGATACGGCTAAACCTGAGCCTAAGCCATTAAACGAAATAGACATACTTCACCTCTTAAATACTCAAAAATAAACTAACTTATTATTAGTGATTGGAACTACTCACTAAACCGTTTGATCAATCAAAATACCTGCCGATTCAGATAATTTAGACACTAAACTTAACACTTCCTCAGAAGGATATTGTTTAATGACTTCACCACTGTTTTTATCAAGAACTTTAATTACATCGCGGCCTGAATCTTCATCAACTTTAAATTGTAAACTTCGGTTCATTTCGCCCATAAAGTCCTGCAATTGTTGCGCCATCTCTTCTAACTGTTCACGCTCTAAAGGCTGCTTTTCCGTAGGGTTTATATCGTATTGGTTTTTCTGTAATTGCTGTTGATTTTGTTTATCCACTTGATTTACATCATCAACAGCTCGTTCGGTTAAAGAGTGAACAACCTGTCCTACCTGCTTGTCATTTCCAGCGGTTAGATTAGATAACGTTGTAACCTCTGCATTTGAAGTAATTGTATTCATAACAGATTCCTATGTGTATTTAATTAAACCAACAATAGCTTAATTTTAGCCCTTGAACCATAAAAGGAGGTAGCTAAAGCCACCTCCTTTTATTGTAAAACTAATACTGACTTTATGTACTAGCTAACCATTAAGCTAACGCTTGACTTATTAACCTAATAAGCTAAGTGCTGTTTGTGGCAACTGATTTGCTTGCGACAAGATTGATGTACCTGCTTGTTGCAATATCTGGTTCTTCGTCATCTCAGCGGTTTCTGTTGCGAAGTCAGTATCTTGAATTCGACTACGTGATGCAGACACGTTCTCAGAAATATTCGCTAAGTTACTTATTGTATGGTCAAAACGGTTTTGAACCGCACCTAAGCTCGCTCGTTGTGAGTCGATGTTTGCAATCGCGTTATCGATAATTGCTAACGCATCTTGTGAGCCTTTCTGGCTTGTAATATCAACGTCAGCAACATCATTTAGCTTACTTGTTACATCAGTTACACCAGCGGCTAAAGACGCATCGCTTGCTTTAGCACTAAATGTTTCTGAGGAATTCAACTGAACAGCACCTGATACTCTAGTTGCACCAGCGGCTGTATTTAATGTTACGGCTGCACCAGCAGCCCCATTATAACCTTCTGGAGTAACATCAAGTTCAACTGATGGCGTACCAGCGCTGTCGGTTAAACCCGCAAATGTAATATCTGCACCGTTGTTGTTTGATACAGAAAGAGCACCATTTTCAATTGTTGCTGTAACACCATGCTCATCAGTTGCACTGTTAATAGCCTCAGCTAGTGCTTGCTCATCACCAGCTTTAGTGCCAGTACCAACAAATGATAGCTTTTCGCCATTAAGTTCAAAACTTACAGATTCATCTGCAGTAGCTAGCGCAGAAAGAGATAAGCCAGCTTCAGTTCTTGCTTGAGCTGTAACGCCTGTAGAACTCGTTACACTGTTAATCGCAGCAGCGGCATCTTCAGCACTCGCACCAGCAGCAATAGTAACTTGAGCATCATTACGTCCAGATATATCATATGTACCACCAGCAACAGCACTATTAGCTAAAGTTGCTGTGGCAGCTGCAGCTTGTCCAAAACCATCTGCTGCTGCTGATTGTAAATTAACTTGGTTAGAACCAATTTTCTCTGCCGCTACACTAG
>NZ_WTKW01000432.1:0-3112 GCF_011378745.1 Pseudoalteromonas sp. Z1A6 | reverse complement strand
CTTTTTTTATACTGAATTTATTATAAATTCAGCATTCTCTTTTTTAAACGTTCTAAATCAATCGCACTCGAGCGCACTGTTAATTTAATGTGGCTGTATTCATATTCTTCTTTAACAACACTCATACTCGATCGGATTTCGCCCACGATACCTTTGGCTGTGTACGGTATAACAATCTCTTCTTCAATCATGTCCTCTTGAGCAATGCCAATAATGTATTTGTGCAATTTACTAATATCATCTGGATTACGCGTAGAGGTCATCATCGCATCAGGAAATTCATCCATTAGCGACTGCTGCTGCTCAGTACTTAATTGGTCTGACTTATTCAGTACTAATAATTTTTTGCTGCCTTCCACCCCAACTTCTGCCAGTACTTTATGTACTACTTCAAGTTGTGAGCGAAAAGAAGGATCTGAAGCATCTACAACATACAACAATAACGACGCATCATGTGCCTCAGCGAGCGTTGAATGAAATGAAGCAACCAAATCATGAGGTAATTTTTTAATAAAACCAACCGTATCTGAAACCAATATACGAGGCTGGGTAATCGGATACAGCGCGCGAACAGTGGTATCTAGCGTTGCAAAGAGTTTATTTTCGCCTTCTACATCACTACCTGTAATTGCGCGCATCATTGATGACTTGCCCGCATTGGTATAACCAATTAAAGCCACTGAGAATAGCTCAGAGCGCTGCGTACGTCTGTCCATCATTACATCTTGAACACTAACAAGTTCGCGCTTTAATTCTGCTAACTGATCGCGCACCTTACGGCGATTAAGCTCAAGTGTGGTTTCACCCGCACCTTTACCCATTTGGCGTTCTTTATCACCTGTTGATGTTTCACGCAGTCGTGGCGCTACATAATTAAGGCGAGCAATTTCAACTTGTAATTTTGCAGTTTTAGTACGCGCATGACGGCTAAATATTTCAATGATAATACCGGTGCGATCAAATACTTCCACACCCAGCTGGTTCTCAACATTACGTAGTTGAGAAGGCGTTAAATCACAGTCAAATACCACTACATCAGCACATGCAAAATCAAGTTCGTCTGATGGAATTTCTGAGGATATTTCGGTTAAAGGGTCTTCATCAAGTAAATCATCTTCTTGCTCGTTTTCAACCATCCCTTTATTGCCGGTAAGGTGTGCTATTTCAGCTAGTTTTCCTGAGCCCAGTACATTAACTTTTTGGGTAGAACTTTGCTTTTGCGATTGTGTACCTACTACTTTAAAGCCTAACGTAGTTACCAAACGAGCAAGCTCTGCAAGCGATTCTGTTGCTTCGTCACCTTTAAATTGTGGTGTACTAATAGAAATAAGTAACGCATTAGGAAGTGATGGTTTTGCAGTTAGTTGCATAATTTTTTGTCTTAATGCACCTAAAGTGCAAACCTAATTTTCATTCGAAAGTAACTTGATCCTACGCTGTTATAGCCCAGCTTTATAGGGTTATAGTTCACTAATGGCGTTAATATTTAAAACTAACCATAATATACTCAATTTTATGGCTAGTTTTAAAATCACATTATATTAAAGCCTTATTGTTCAGCTTTAATATTAAACGACACCCTGCTCAATCATTGCATCTGCAACGCGCCTAAAGCCTGCAATGTTAGCGCCTAATAAAAGGTTTCCAGGCTCACCAAATTCTGTAGCGGTGTCGTTAGCGGTAACAAATATATTTTTCATAATTTGTTTTAGCTTTTCATCAACTTCTTCAAAGGTCCAACTTTGCATGCTCGCATTTTGCGCCATTTCTAATTGGCTTGTTGCAACGCCGCCAGCATTGGCGGCCTTACCTGGCCCATACGCAATTTTTGCAGCAATAAAGCAATCAATAGCCTCTTTTGTTGAAGGCATGTTTGCGCCTTCACTTACTAATAAACAACCGCCGGATAATAATGCGTTAGCGTCTGCCTGTGTTAATTCATTTTGTGTGGCGCACGGAAAAGCAGCGGCAGCATTAAAGCGCCAAACAGCGTGCCCATCTTTAGGATAGTCAATTGCAGAAATATAAATAGCATCGGGGTGAGTTTTTTTATATACGCTCAAGCAATCACGCGATTGCTCTTTCAAACATTTAATAAGATTTAAATCTATACCCGATTCATGATACACAGTGCCACGAGAGTCGCTGCAACTTACTGGTGTTGCCCCCATTTGATAAAGCTTTTCCATAGCATAAATAGCAACATTACCTGCGCCCGAGACCAAGCAGCGCTTACCTTGTAGGCTATCGCCGCGCGCTTGCAGCATGTAGTCAGCAAAATAAACAGCGCCGTATCCAGTGGCTTCTTTTCGTACAAGCGATCCACCCCACAATAAGCTTTTACCTGTTAAAACACCTTCATAGCGCCCAGTCAAACGCTTATATTGACCAAACAAGTAACCTATTTCTCTTGCCCCTACTCCAATGTCTCCAGCGGGTACGTCGGTTGTAGGACCAATATGGCGATAGAGCTCGCTCATAAATGATTGGCAAAAACGCATTATTTCAGCATCTGAGCGCCCTTTGGGATCAAAGTTTGCCCCGCCTTTACCACCACCGATCGGTAAACCTGTTAAAGCATTTTTAAATATTTGCTCAAATCCTAAAAACTTAATTATGCTGGCATTCACACTTGGGTGAAAACGTAAGCCACCTTTATAGGGGCCAAGTGCAGAGTTAAACTCAATTCTGTAGCCTTTATTTACCTGAATATTGCCTTCGTCATCAACCCAGGGAACTCTAAACATAATTTGGCGTTCGGGCTCAACTAAGCGTTGTATAATGGCATTTTTTTTGTATTTTTCTGAGTTTTCTAAGATAGGTTCGAGTGATTCAAGTACTTCTTCAACAGCTTGATAAAACTCGCATTGTGCAGGACTACTATTTTTTAATTGTGCGATTGTGCTATGGATATAATTCATAATTATTCTTCCGTGTTAATAATAAAAGTATTTATCAGATGTTAAAGTAAACGTGATCAAGTTTATGATTCATGCTTTAATGTCTTAATTTAATATAATTAACTATTACCTTAGCATGAAAAATTGAGATGTTTAACGCGAGCTACGTGAATTATTTTTGATTGGAAGTTTGATTTTTATTTATTAAAGAT
>NZ_WTKW01000431.1:0-3115 GCF_011378745.1 Pseudoalteromonas sp. Z1A6 | reverse complement strand
TTATTTTAAAGTGTATTAATTGTTTAATTTATTGAATTTTAATAACAATATAAAGGGTATGAGTGTTTCGTATTAACTTAGTTCGAATTTTAACCTTGATTTTAAAGGGGTATTTGGTGTATTATACTTCGTGTTCTAATAATTAGTCATCTAACGAAGTTTATTGAAGATAAAACAGGCTTGTTAATCTTAACGTCATTTTTAATCTTTATAATCATGTGTTAGTGATGTTTCTAGTATTAGAGCATTACAAAATATCATTTGCCGAATTCTTGGTATGGTTTTGCCAAACAAGTTTATTTAATTATTTAAGTAAATAAAGGTTTGAGTTGAACTATTACTTTCAATATTTAGCCCCCCATCGTGGCGGTTAAATCTCGGTCCTTTGGTCTTCACCCTATCTGTTGGTGTATCAGACTTTAGAGGCTCTATGTATGTTGTTAATAAAAAAGCCACACACAGCTTTTTACAGCGATGCATAAACAACACTTTTAAATTTTTTGATTAGTGCTGCTCAATATTATTGGGTTGTTGCTACTTTTACTTAACCTCAAATCTAAGCTTCTTGTTTTAGATATGGTTTTTGCGTGTGTGTAAAAAAGTGTTGCCTAAATGAAAAGAAAAATTCGAAGCTATGTTTTAAACCTAGCTACTTAGTTTTAGCTCGTCTAATTAAGATGAGCGCAGATAAAATGGAAAGTTGAGCATTTATGCAAAAGTTAAATTGGCGACGTATCGTACTTAAAGTAGGTAGTGCATTAATTGCACCAGATCAAGATGGCTGCCGTTCGCGTTACATATTAACCATCGCACAGTTCATTGTTCGTTGTCGTGCCCGTGGAATCGAGGTGATTTTAGTATCATCGGGTTCTGTAGCGGCTGGAGCGCATTTATTCCCATCAGACAAACCTCGCTCTGTGGTGATGAAAAAAGCAATGGCAGCAGCAGGCCAAACAGAAATGATCGCCATGTGGGACCGCTTTTTTGACTTTCCATCTGCGCAACTATTATTAACGCACGGCGATTTACGTGACCGCGAGCGTTACCAAAGTATTCGCGAAACAGTGTTTACTTTGCTTGAGCATGGTGTTTTTCCTATCATTAATGAAAATGATGCTGTAACTACCGACGACTTAAGAGTGGGTGATAACGACAACTTATCAGCAATGGTCGCAGCAGCAGCCGATGCCGATGCTTTATTAATATTCTCAGACGTTGATGGGTTATATGATAAAAACCCTAACTTACATGATGATGCGGTGTTACTGCCTGAAATAAAATCAATTGATGAATCTATTTATGCTATGGCAGGATGTGCTACAAGTGCTGTTGGTACTGGTGGCATGAAAACCAAAATAGAAGCGGCAGAAAAAGCAACGTCACATGGTATCGCGACTTATATTATAAACGGCTTTAAAGAAGAAACATTTACGAAACTGCTAGCTGGGGAAAATCCTGGTAGCGTATTTTTACCGTACGAAAAGCCGATGCAAGATTCTGTACATTGGATGACACACACAGCAAATGAGCAAGGTGAAGTTGTTGTTGATGGATCATTTGATGAATCCCTTGAAGGTGAAAGTGGATGTATTCGCGGTGATGAAATCATGGAAGTCCATGGTGAATTTGCTGTTGGTGATACCATTTTAGTACGTAGTGAAGACGGTACGCGTTTAGCTAAAGCGACCGCAAATTATAGTAGCTGTTTGTTAAACTTTATTGCAGACAACGAACAGAGTGAATTCAGCGAAAAAATGCAGGATTCAATTGGACCAGTTATATCTGAAAAACATATCGCATTATTGGAGAAGTCATGAGTTTAATTACGGACATTTCACGCCAGACAGCTAAAGCTGCCCATACACTTGCTTTACTCGATACCGAGACTAAAAATCAAGTACTAGTTGAAATGGCAGCGGCATTAAGAGAGCAAAAAGCATTTATAATCAAAGAAAACGAAAGTGACCTAAGCGCAGCACGCGACAATAACTTAGCAGCCTCAATGATCGACCGCTTAACGCTAAACGATGAGCGTATTGAAGCAATGGCAGAAGGTATTGAAGTAATCGTAAGCCTGGACGATCCTGTTGGTCAGCTACGTGATATTACAGAGCGTCCAAATGGCATTAAAATTCGTAAAATGCGCGTACCTCTTGGCGTTGTATGTATGATTTACGAAGCACGCCCAAATGTAACAGCAGACGCTGGCGCATTATGTTTTAAATCAGGTAATGGCGTAATTTTACGTGGCGGTAAAGAAGCACTTAAAAGTTCGCAAGCTATCGCAAGTGTAATGCACAGCGTACTTGAAAAGCATAACTTACCAGTATCACTTATTTCAGTGATTCCAGATCCAGATCGTGCACTATTAATGGAATTAATGCAGCAACGTGAAAGCATTGACTTAATAATTCCACGTGGCGGTGAAGGCTTAATTAACTTTGTTACTGAAAACAGTACGATTCCAGTAATTCAGCATTACAAAGGCGTTTGTCATCTATATGTAGATAAAGATGCAGACCTAGAAATTGCGCTTAACTTACTACTTAACGGTAAAACGCAGCGTACCGGTGTTTGTAATGCACTTGAGGGCTTAGTAGTTCATCAAGATGTTGCAGATGAGTTTTTAAATCTGTGCGCAGTTGTATTACGCCAAGAAGGTGTAAAAATAAATGCTGACTGCTTTGCAGCTAAATACTTTGATAATGCAACTGTGTTAGCCGATAACGAATTTGGTGAAGAATATCTAGACCTAGAAATCGCTATTCGCGTTGTACCAAACTTTACGGCAGCGGTTGAACACATTGCACAGTTTGGATCAAACCACACTGAAGTAATTTGCACTAAAAACGCAGCCGCTGCAGAGTTATTCCAGCGTAGTGTCGATGCTTCTGTAGTGATGGTTAATACATCATCTCGCTTTTCTGATGGCTCACAGCTGGGTCTAGGCGCAGAGATTGGTATAGCAACTTCTAAGCTTCATGCATACGGCCCTATGGGACTTGAGTCACTGACTACTGAGAAGTACTTAGTGAATGGTGAAGGCCAAGTTCGCGAGTAACCGCTAAAGCTTAATTTCATTAAAAAGCCGAGTATGGAAATACTCGGCTTTTTT
>NZ_WTKW01000430.1:0-3123 GCF_011378745.1 Pseudoalteromonas sp. Z1A6 | reverse complement strand
AAAGACGTTATTGGAATTGAAAATCCGGGTATTTTTCATTTAAAAGAAGAAATTATAAAAAAAGCCAAACAGCTTAGTGCAGAGTTAAATGAACCTGTTTTCCCTGGTTTTGAAGTGTTTATCTTAAAAGCAACTTCTACAGAGCCTGATATCAATCAGTGGACATACATTTCTTCTACAGGCGAGCACATACAAGTTAATATAAGTGTTACCTCTTTATTAAATAACGAAAATGAAATTGTTGGATATTTGGGTGTAGCATACGATTTGACCGAACAAATTAATCACGAACAAGCTCTCGGACATGCTAAAGAATTAGCTGAACAGGCATCACAAGCTAAATCTGAATTTTTAGCAAATATGAGTCACGAAATACGCACACCTATGAATGGCATACTAGGTACATTACAGTTACTGCAAGAGCAGCCATTGAATGAAAAATCAAAAGAGTATTTAAAAAAATCACTTTATTCGACCCGCTCACTCACCACTATTATTAATGATATCCTCGACTTTTCTAAAATTGAAGCTGGGAAGCTTTCATTAGAATATAAATCATTCGACCTTTTTGAACTTATTCACCACTTAGAGTCTGATCTTGGCCTGCAAGCCAGTGATAAAAATATATACCTTAAATTTATAATTAATATTGAGCATAAGTATTGGGTGGGCGACCCCGTTAGACTCAGACAGATATTTTTAAACCTAATATCTAATGCGATTAAGTTTACGTCGCAGGGTGGCGTTACAGTAACGTTTAGGCTAACCGACGAAAACAAAATATGTTGTTGTATATCAGACACCGGAATTGGAATTTCTGAGCAGGCTATAGAGCGATTGTTTGAGCGCTTTGAACAAGCAGAGCAATCAACTACGCGTGAATATGGCGGTACAGGTCTTGGCTTACCTATTACTAAATCATTAATAGGTTTAATGAATGGAGAAATTAAAGTAACAAGCCAATTAAATTCAGGTAGTCAGTTTTATGTGTACTTACCATTAAAACAAGCACAGATTGATGAAAGCACATTAATAACAAAAAATGTTGAGCTTCCTGACCTATCTGGAAAAACTATTTTATTAGCTGAAGATAATAAAATAAATCAGCTTGTTGCATCTGCGATGCTTGAGCCTACAAAAGCCACCATTATTATTGCCAACAATGGTTTAGAAGCAATCTCATTATACGAGTCACACAAGCCAGACATTATTTTTATGGACATTCAAATGCCTAAAATGGATGGTCTTCAGGCATGTAAAAAAATTAAGGCGCTTAATAACGAACAAATTGTTATCGCGTTAACTGCTAATGTTTTTACAGAGCAAAAAGATATATACAGACAGTTATTTGATGGTTACGTTTCAAAGCCAATTGAAAAACATGAGCTTGTAAGCATGTTATCAACACTCTATTTAGTTAATAGTTAGTCATTGCGAAGGCATTAAAAAACCCAGTTACTAATACCTTTCGATATTAGTAACTGGGTTCTAATAATAATGGTGGAGGGAGAGGGATTCGAACCCTCGTTAGGGATAAACCTAAACACACTTTCCAGGCGTGCGCCTTCAGCCACTCAGCCATCCCTCCACAGT
The DNA here is from genome assembly GCF_011378745.1 of Pseudoalteromonas sp. Z1A6. Classification (NCBI taxonomy): domain Bacteria; kingdom Pseudomonadati; phylum Pseudomonadota; class Gammaproteobacteria; order Alteromonadales; family Pseudoalteromonadaceae; genus Pseudoalteromonas; species Pseudoalteromonas sp. Z1A6. The sequence goes on along the minus strand of NZ_WTKW01000430.1, from coordinate 1,530 downwards.
ACTGCAATTGTGTAATGCAACAGCGCGCTATAGTATGAAATAGACCCTTAAGGTGCAAGGCATTTTTAAATATGAGCCTTTAAATGCTTACTTATCAAGCAATAGCTTATCTATAGGCACAAAAAACGGCTAAATCTAAGACCTAACCGTTTTAATTTATACTTTTAAAATTACTTAGCCATGCTCGCAGTAAATTCAAGCATGCGATTTAAGGATTTAAGTGCGCCTTCGCGTAAATCCATATCAACGAATACTTCTTTACCTTTAGGGCTTATGAGGGCTTCCTCAATCGCTTTTAAGCCATTCATTGCCATCCAAGGGCAATGTGCGCAACTTTTACATGAAGCGCCCTCACCTGCCGTTGGAGCCGCAAAAAACTCTTTATCTGGACATAGTTGCTGCATTTTATAAAAGATGCCGCGATCGGTTGCTACAATAAACTTTTTATTGTCCATTGTTTGCGCAGCTTTAATTAATTGGCTCGTAGATCCAACCGAATCGGCAAGTGCAACAATTTCTGCTGGTGACTCAGGATGAACTAATACGCCTGCATCTGGGTGTAGCGCCTTCATATCTTTTAAGGCTTTAGTTTTAAATTCGTCATGTACGATACATGCACCATTCCACATAAGCATATCAGCACCGGTATTTTTTTGAATATAACTACCAAGGTGCTTATCTGGGCCCCAAATGATTTTTTCGCCTTGCTCATCAAGGTGCTCTACTATTTCAAGTGCACATGATGAGGTTACAATCCAATCTGCACGCGCCTTAACTGCGGTAGAGGTGTTTGCATACACAACCACTTTACGGTCAGGGTGCTCATCACAAAACGCTGAGAACTCGTCTATCGGGCAACCAATATCTAGCGAACACGTCGCTTCAAGCGTTGGCATAACAACCGTTTTATTTGGCGTTAAAATTTTGGCTGTTTCGCCCATAAATTTCACGCCCGCGACGATGATCATATCTGCATCATGACGTGCACCAAAACGTGCCATTTCTAGCGAATCGGCAACGCAGCCGCCGGTTTCTTCTGCAAGTGCTTGAATTTCAGGATCGGTATAATAATGTGCAACAAGTACTGCATTTTTATCTTTTAGTAATTGTTTTATACGCGCTTTATATTCGCCTTGCTCGTCATTTGTTAACGGTGCTGGCTTAGGGGGGAAAATATAACCTTCAGGCATAATAGTTTGAGCTAGACTCATGTTCTCGACCACTTATCTACAGTGCATTAATTAGGGCGAATTATACGAGAATATAAACATAAATAACAGCAAACTAGTTAAGCTGTTTATAAAAAATAGAATGGGAATTTAAAAAAGAATATAAAGGAAAGTATTAGAGAGTGGTGGGTCATGATGGATTTGAACCATCGACCAATTGATTAAAAGTCAACTGCTCTACCAACTGAGCTAATGACCCGCTCTAATATAAATCTGCTTTGTAAAAAGCTGCGTAAATCCGCCGATTAAAACTTTCATAGAATGGTGGGTTATGATGGATTTGAACCATCGACCAATTGAT
>NZ_WTKW01000043.1:0-18113 GCF_011378745.1 Pseudoalteromonas sp. Z1A6 | reverse complement strand
TATGCTCAATAGAGTCAAAAATTTCTTTCTCTAGTGTATTTTCATCTTGGGACTTAAACTGATTAATTAACTCTGGAAGTGAGGTTACGTAATTTTCATTATCTAAAATGTTACCTTCCATTTTACTAATGTTATTTACACTATCAATTGATGTATATGTTCTAACAGTAATAAATAAAGCTAATACGGCTATACAAAAGCTTACTGTTGATATGGTAAAGCTTAGTAAATCTTTACCTTCTTTTAAATCATATACCCATACAGCAAGAAAAGCTGAAAGTAGAACAAGTAATAATATTGTAAAGTATAACATTTTTGATGTGCGCATATGTCTTCCAGACTTGGGTCGAGCTAACAATCTAATATTGCTGATTTATAACACGAAAAACGCAGACTTCACACGCAAACTGAGAGTTACATAAGTTATTTATTATCAAGCTGTAAAGCCTTTACTGAACGTAAATAATTAAATATTTTTATCACCCTTCCCATTTGCCCAGCGCTTGTTTGTCACTTTGTTTAAACTCAACCCAGTTTGATGAGTCTTTAAAGTGCTCTTTTTTCCAAAACGTGGCGTGGTTTTTTAAATAATCCATTATAAATTGTGCGCCTTCGAACGCGGCTTGTCGATGGCGGCTGGTCACGCCTACAAATACAATTTGCTCGCCAAGTGCTAAGTAACCAACGCGATGAATAATGCATATTCTCGCCAGTTGCCAGCGAGTTTGTGCTTGCTCTGCAATAGATTGAAGAAGTTGCTCGGTCATACCAGGGTAGTGCTCAAGCTCAAGTGCAGTAACGTTATCGCCACTGCTGAACTCTCTTACCAAACCTGTAAAGGTGACAACAGCGCCATCGCTTTTGTTATTACTACAAAGCGTATTGTGCTCGTCACCTACATTAAAATCATTGGTTTGTACTTGAATATGTATGCTCATTAGCCACCTGTAACCGGCGGGAAAAAGGCAAGCTCATCCCCTGCTTTCACTATTTCGTCGCTTGATGACATAGTTTGGTTAAGCGCTGCAAGTAGCTCACGCTCCTCAAGCCACGGTTGCCAATGCGGGTATTGGCTAACTAATCTTAATTTAAGCTCTGAAATACTAAGCGGCTGCTCAATCTCAAGGCTTAATTTACTGCACTTTAACCGCTCTTTTAGTTGCCCAAAAAACAATAACTCTACTTTTCCGGCGCTAGCTATAGGATTAATCTCGCTGCCAACTGCCATTTTTGCCCCCAGCTTTTTGAGTAACGCGCATGCCGCTAATTTCCATTAGTGGGTCGGCTGCTTTACACATATCAAACAAAGTAAGGCTAGCCACAGATACCGCCGTTAGCGCTTCCATTTCGACCCCGGTTTTACCGGCAAGTTTGCAGTAGCTGGTTATTTTAATTTGGCTGTTTGCTTCATCAAGTTCAAAATCAACAGCGACTTTAGTAAGTGCAAGCGGATGACAAAGCGGGATTAAATCAGCGCACTTTTTAGCGCCTTGAATACCCGCAATACGTGCCACGCCTAACACATCACCCTTTTTGTTTTGATTAAGCATTACTTGCTCAAAAGCAAGCTTGCTCATGCTAATAAATGCTTCAGCTGAGGCATCGCGCAAGGTAACGTCTTTGAGCGATACATCAACCATATTAGCTTGACCGTTTTCGTCTACGTGGCTTAACATACTATTGCTCACGCGATTCACACTTTTTACCAATGGTAATGTGCGGTACAAAGTTACACGGTTTATGCATTGAGTTAAGTTGATCTTTTATAATGCCTGTCCACGCTGTTTTACATGCGCCTGTAGAGCCTGGCATACAAAAAATAACGGTGTTGTTAGCAAGTCCTGCAAGTGCACGAGATTGAATAGTTGAGTTACCAATTTCACCGTACGATATATGTCTAAATAGCTCACCAAAGCCGTCTACGCTTTTATCAAACAGCGGCGCAAATGCCTCAGGTGTTGAATCACGTTCGGTAAATCCTGTACCACCAGTCACTAAAATAGCGTGAATGGTGTCGTCGGCTATCCACTGCGATGCAATAGCGCGCATTTGGTAAACATCATCTTTTACAATTTCTTTATCCGCTAAGTGATGACCCGCCTCAGTTAGCGCTTTAATTAAGTAATGACCAGAAGTATCGGTAATCGCATCGCGCGTGTCGCTTACTGTAAGTACGGCAATGTTTAAAGGTATTTGTGTATCGCTTGTGTGGCTCATAATGTTCTTCTTAATTGATTAATGCTTTGGTCAAAATGCTCATTTACAGCTTTAAATTGCGCCGGTGTATTGGTGTTTATTAATGCATGCGCTTTATTACATAAAAGCGTTTGCACACCAATACTTTGGGTAAACTGTTTTATTGATTTATGACTGTTTGCGTTTGTGAGTATGTGTTTTAAATGATTTTTTACACTGCTTGTATTACGAATATACAGCGGTAGCGGTTCATTTTCAAAGTGCCAAGCATGTATTTGTGACTGATTTAATTGATTGCTCACACTTTGTACGTTATTTGACTGAGAAGCCAGCACTATTGTGCTTAACAAACTACTTGTAAGCAGTGGCATATCTACCGCAGTAATAAGTAAATCGTGATCGGTGGCTATTAATGTTGAGTAAATTCCGCCAAGGGGTCCACTGTTTGGGTATATATCTTTAACGTACTTTTCTGAAGGATAATCGCTCGGCGAGTAATGGCTCGATGACTTGGCTGAATTTGTAACATTACGGCTAATAAGTATATTTTTAGCGCCTGCATCTTTTAATAAATCACACGCATTTTGTAATAGCGTTTTATTTTTTAAAACTAAATCGGCTTTATCTGTGCCCATTCTTGATGACTTACCACCAGCCAGCACAACGCCTGTAAAATCTGGCTTAACTTTCATATTAGATTTTATATAAGCTGCCATATTAGCCACCTAACATGGCTAAGTGAGTTGTCGCACCTGTTAAGCGTTTATCAAGTTCATGGCTTATTTCTTTATTGCCCATAGCAGCTTGAATAGCCTTTACGGTCGCTGCAGTATCGTCCTCATTTAGTAGTTCTCGTAAATCTATACCTTGCTCGGCAAACAAGCATAAGTGTAATTTACCCAGCGCCGACACCCTTAAGCGATTACAACTTTTACAAAAATCTTTACTGTACGGCATTATTAAACCAATACGACCATCGTAATCGGGATGACAAAATTCCTCAGCGGGTCCGTTTAATTTCCCTCTAACTACTTGTAACCAACCTTGGTCGAGTAATTGGGCTTTAACCGTTTGCCCACTTAAGTGGTTCTCTTCAAAAAAGGTGGCGCCGTCACCTGTTTCCATTAACTCTATAAAGCGCACCGTAACTTTGTGGTGTTTTACCCACGCTAAAAAATCCTTCAATTGGTTTTTATTAAACTGCTTAGCAAGCACTGCATTTATTTTTATATCTTTTATGCCCAGCTCTACCGCGCGTTCAATCCCTTTTAAAATAAGGTTAAGTTTGTCGTGCCCTGTTATGAGTTTAAACATACTCGGATTTAAACTATCAATACTTACATTAAGCGCATCGAGCCCTGCTTCAGCAAATTCATCAATTTTCTTTAATAAATTAAACCCATTGGTAGTCATGGCTACTTTTTCTATGCCTGGCGTATTTTTACAGAGCTTTATAATTTCGGTTACGTCGTTTCGCAAGCACGGTTCGCCACCTGTAATGCGCACTTTTTTAGTACCTAGCTCTGCAAACGCATTTACTAAGGTGCTAATTTCGTTTTTATTTAAAAAATTACGTGGTGTATCGCACTGATACCCGTTTGGTAAACAATAACTACAACTAAAATTACATACATCGGTTATTGAGAGGCGCAAATAGTTAAACTGCCGACCAAATTGATCATTAAGCATATGCTTCCTTTTTTCTTTACATTACAACCGCAACATCAATGCTGCTAGAACCTGCTTTGTAATGTTGTTTTATTAATTGGCTTAATTGCGTTTTACACGAACCACAGTTCGTTCCACATTTAAGTTCAGACCCCAATTGCTCGACTGTGTTTGCACCGTTTTTAATGGCGTTTATAATTGGCTGCTCTCTTACTTTAAAGCAGCTACACACTTGTGCACCTTGGGTAAATTCTTCATCGGGAGTTGCATAAAGTAGTGACTGTAACTGTGTAAAAGTCAGTAACGGCTCTGCAAATAGATGATTTATCCACTCAAGTGATATTTCTTTTTGCTCGTTAGAAATAACACCAACAAACGCTAATTGATCGTTTTGAATACATTGCACGTGCATGGCTTTTGCCGTATTCATAGCCGACCACTGCCCTTGTAAACCAGTTAAGGTTTGGCAGTAATACAGTAAATCACTTTGTGGCTCATTAAGCGCCAATTGGTAATTAAAGCAATTGCTTGCATTAACTTTGAGCCAAAAATCACTGTCTATAACAAGTTCGTTTTTAGCAAACAGCTGCATATATTGCACAAAGGGTGCTTTAACTATATTAACAGCGCCGTGTTTGCACTCAGCCTGACCAGATAGAGGGTCAACTACCGATTGATACAACCCACTTACTGTTGCTGACGATGCAAATTGCTTATTCCAATGAATAGGCATAAAGCATTCACCTTTTCGCACCGAATCGGTTACTTTTGCATGCGCGGTAACCTGCCCTGTTTGGGCAATCGCACTTATTAAATCGTTTTGCTTAATTGCTAATTTACTGGCATCAAGCGGATTAATTTCAATGTACGGCCGTGTAATATGCGATGAAAGCGCAGTGCTTTTACCCGTGCGGCTCATGGTATGCCATTGGTCGCGTATACGTCCTGAGTTCATTACAAACGGGTAATCACTTGATGTTTTTTGCACCGGTAATTGCGGCGTTATGGCTATAAAGCGTGCTTTTTTATCAGCGGTGCTAAATTGGTTATTTGTAAAAACCTGACCATTTTTATAAGGCTGATTTTTAACAACAGGCCACATAATGGGTTTTAAATTATCATACTGATTTTGTGTGAGCCCAACTAAACCAGAGAGATTTAATAATCGGCTGCCGTTATTTTCAAAGTCGGTTAATTGTGCCCATTCTTCAAAAATGCCACTAGGGTCTGTAAAGTCAAACCCTTCAAAGCCCATTTTTTTAGCAACATCGCACATAATTTGCCAATCGTTTTTAGCTCCCGAATAAGGCGCTACTAACGGGCGTTGCCTTGATATTCTGCGCTCTGAGTTAGTTACTGTGCCGTTTTTTTCACCCCATCCGGTTGATGGAAAAGCAACATCGGCAAATTTTAACGTATCACTTTTTGCAATACAGTCAGATACAACCACCAGCTCGCAGGTCTCTAATGCTTTTTTAATAGCGGCGTTATTGGGCAAACTCACCATTGGATTTGTTGCCATTATCCACACTGCTTTTATTTTGCCTGCGGCTATTTCATCAAACATATCGATGGCATTGCTGCCTGCTTTTGTAGCGATAGTTGGCGAGAGCCAAAAGCGTTGTACAAGTGATTGATGTGCTTCGTTTTCAATATCTAAATGCGCCGCTAACTGATTAGCCAAACCACCTACTTCGCGCCCGCCCATCGCATTGGGTTGCCCCGTAATCGAAAACGGACCGTTGCCTGGTTTAAGTAATTTACCTGAGGCTAAATGCGCATTAATAATAGCGTTGCATTTATCTACACCCGAACTTGATTGATTTATACCCATTGAGTAAAAGCTAATCGCACTTGGGCTGTTAGCAAATAGCGCGTAAAACTCAGTTACTTGCTCAATTGCTATATCGCAAAAATCGCTAACTGCCTCACAACTCCATTTTGTTGCCTCTTGCAGTGCGCTTTCAAAGCCGTTTGTGTGCTGATCAATAAATTGCGTATCGAGGTGGTTATGCTCATGTAAATAATTAAGTAAACCGTTATAAAGTGCGGCGTCACTGCCTGGTTTTATATTTAAAAATGTGTCGGCAAGCTCAGCTGTGTCAGTTTTACGCGGATCAATAACCACCACTTTCATATTTGGGTTAAGTTGCTTTGCACGCTCCATTCGCTGATACAAAACCGGATGAGTCCACGCTGCATTAGAGCCAATTAAAATAAGCAGCTCAGTTTGCTCTAAATCCTCGTAGGTACACGGCACTACGTCTTCACCAAAAGCCCGTTTATAACCTGCCACAGCAGACGACATACACAGGCGCGAATTTGTATCAATATTGCCTGAGCCTATGTAGCCTTTCATTAATTTATTAGCGATGTAGTAATCTTCAGTAAGTAACTGCCCTGACACATAAAAAGCCACCGCATCGGGTCCGTGCTTTTGTATTATGTCGTTAAATTTATTGGCAACATGGTCGGTGGCTTCATCCCACGTGGCTGCTTTATTATTAATGAGGGGCGACATTAAGCGATTATCACTGCCTGTGGTGTCGAGCAAATGGGTGCCTTTTACACATAAACGACCAAAGTTTGCGGGGTGCTCTCGCATGCCTTCAAGCTTAGTTGGCACATTATTAAAAAGTGAAATATCAACACCACACCCTACACCACAGTAAGCACATGTTGTTTGTTTTAAACTCGTTTTATTTATAGTTGGTGACGTGTTTACGGTTGCCATACTGCTCTCTTTTAGTGTGCTTTAATTTATGCGGGCTGTTTAACAGGCTCATTAAGAGTAACTACGTTAATAGTGTTACTTGCTTTAGCGAGTGCGCTGTTTATTACGTTTTGAACGAGCTTTTCACAACCTCCACAGCCTGTACTGGCTTTGGTGCTTTGCTGCACACTTGCTAGGTCTATAAAGCCTTTAGCGACTGTTTGTTCAATGGTGTGTTTAGTTACTTTATGACAAGCGCAAATAATAGCGTCATCAGGCAAGTCGTCGGCGCTTAGCTCTGCGATATCGCCGGCAAGGGGCATAATGAGCGCTTCGGGGGCGGTGGTAAGTTCAATGTCGTTTAAATGATATTGCAGTAAATTATCGTAATCGCTGGTATCGCCAACAAGCACGGCGCCAATCAGTTTATTACTTTGTGAATTAGTGACTACTTTTTTATAAATGCCATTGGGTTGGTCTTCAAAGTAATAGCTTATTGCGCCTTCGCTGCGTGCATGTGCATCGCCAATAGAGCCCACTTCAACACCCATTAATTTAAGCTTGGTGCTCATATCGGCACCACTGAACTCATCGGCTTTATTGTCTAAGCCATTACTTTGCAAGGAACCTTGCTGGGTCTGTTGTAAAATATGCCCAACTGCAATTTTAGCCATGGCGTAACCGGGTGCCACTAAGCCAAAAATAAAATTATTCCACAGTGCACATTCACCAATTGCGTATATGTTTTTATCGCTCGTTTGGCAGTGGTTATTAATTACAATACCGCCGCGCTCGCCTAACTCTAAATTAAACTCGCGGGCTAAATTATCATAAGGGCGAATACCTGCTGAGAATACAATCATATCGGTTTCAAGGGTTTTACCGCCCTTAAAACACATTTTGTAACGGCAGTTCTCACCCTCTACTATCTCCTCAGTTGCTACCGATGTATGCACAGTAACGCCTAAATCTGTAATTTTGTTTTTTAGTAGCCGACCGCCACCCGCATCAACTTGTACGCCCATAAGTTGCGGTGCAAATTCTATTACGTGAGTCTGTAAACCCAATTGCTTTAATGCGTTTGCAGCCTCAAGACCCAGTAAACCGCCACCAATTACCACGCCTACTTTACTACCGTGGGCTGAGTTTTTTATTGCGTGTAAATCGTTAATGGTCCGATAAACAAGGCAATGCTCACGATCTTTACCCGGTATAGGAGGTACAAATGGAAATGAACCTGTAGCAAGCACAAGCTTGTCGTATTCAAACGACTCCCCTTTAGCGGTCGTTACAGTTTGCGCATCACGATTTATGTCAACCACTTTAGAATGAGTATGAAAGCGTACTTGCCAATCGTCATAGGTTTTATTGCATGTAAGTGCGAGGTCGTCTGCGGTTTTACCTTTAAAAAAAGACGATAATTGCACGCGGTCATACGCTAAACGGTCTTCACCGCTTAATACCGTAATTTCAAATTGCTCATCAGCTTGATTTTGAGAAACCAGCTGCTGCACAAAATGGTGCCCCACCATTCCGTTTCCTACTACTACAACACGCTGCTTACTTAGCATTTACTCACCTTAAAATGATATCTACTTTAGTAATTGACTAAAATTGAAATCGAATGATTTGTTATAGGTTTGTTATAGCAATATGTAAGCCAAATATATAAGCATTTAAAATCAGTAAGTTGCCTACATTGGTGCAGAGGTGAAAAGCGTAAAGCCCCACAAGATGGTGCAACTGCACCATCTTGTGTCGCTATAAATTACAAGAGGATTTTAGAAGATAGTGAGGGTTAAAATTTAGCGCTCATCCATACCCATAATTTTTGAGTATCGACTTTATTAGCAGCGGTATCGCCCGCTGAGTAATCAGCGTATTTAACACCCACTGCGTATTGTTTATTAATAGGTTTAACGTATTGTACGTTTAGCTCACTGCCTAAATCGTCAACCCCATTTGATTGCTCATTAGCATCAAAACTGTGATAAGCCACCAACCATTTTCCGTCAAACGCTTTACCATTTAAGCTTATGTAAGTGTCGTCCAAGCCTTGTGCGGGTGTATTTAAAAACGTATCTGCCCAACCATTAAATTTATGTAACGTGGCAAGTGGTGTTGCAAACCCGTAATCGCCATTATCAGAGCCAAGTGACTCTATGCCAACTTTTAATGTTACTGTTTTTATACCCAAACCATTTAAATCAACAGCGCCTTCAAGTGCATAGTAATCGGCATCAAAATCACTCACGCTTGTTGACGCAGACTGCGTTGCATACTCCGCTTTGTAATAAAATTTTATGTCGTTTAGGGTTTTATTACCGTTAAAAGAGACGCCATAAGTGTCTAAACTGTCGTCTTGTAGTGCATCGTCACTTAATAAGTAACTGTATAAAACCACTTTACCGTAGTCTGTTTTAAAGCTTGCATTAATAAGATGATCGGACGATTTAATGTCTTTATCGTCAGCAAATATGCGGTTACGCTTATTTAAATAACTGTATTGTAAATCTATGTTATTAAATGCGTAATTAATGGTTGCTGCATCAAAGGTTTGTCTGTCTTGGCGCCAACCTACGTGCCCAACAAAACGCTGCCCATCAAGGGCTATTACTTGGCGTCCTACTTTTAGCGATAGACCATCGCGGGCATATTTAACAAAACCTTGGTCAATCTCAGTGTTTTCTGGGTCTGCAATAACAGAGTAATTAGTGTTTTTTCCCACCGTATTATTGTAATCATCTACGCCTAATAGGCTGCGAGTATCTTCTACTTCAATAAGGGCTGAAAAACCATTCACCTCGTCTGTTTGATGCGTTAAGCGGGTTCTAAGTGTTAAGCCGCTTGCATCTTTTAAAGCATTGTTTTGATCAACGCTTTCAAAACGCAGTCTAAAATCAAGATCCGTTTGCGCAGCAAAGCTTATTGAAGGCGCAGTGAAGCAACCCAGTATAAAAATAATAGGTAAGTTGTTCTTATAGTTAAGCATTTTGGTTCTCTACGTTTTAATTATTAATACACATACCAAAGCAATAAATAAACACAGCGAAATACATTTCCACACCATAACTGGATCGCGTTTCATTATTGAGCTTTTATTAGCGGTACTTTCTAAATAAGGATTAGGTTTGTTGATATCGTTTATAAACTCAGAAAAAGCTTGGTATCTGAGTTCTGGTTTAGGGGCAAGCGCTTTCATAAGGGCTTGATCTAACCAAAACGGAATATCGGCTCTGTATTTACGAATACTTGTGTAGTGCCAATGGCTGTAATCTTTTGGCGCTACGTGGTTAAGTGGCAATGGTTTGTAAGGCAATTTTGAGCACAATAACTCGTATGCAATAACGCCAAGTGAAAACAAATCACTTTTAAAATCGGCGTGCATAGTAATAAGTGTTTCGGGTGCGGTGTAGTCGGCAGTGCCTTGTGGGCAATCATCCGCAATTTGCTTAACCGACTCGTCCATAGCCGCAACACTTACAGTGCCGTAATCAATGAGCGTTACTTTTCCGTGCGCATCTATCATTACGTTATCGAGTTTTAAATCACGATGTACCATATCGAGTCGCTGAAACGCCCTTAGTGCATGTACTATTTGTTCAATAATACTGCGCACTTGGGTTATTTCTGGGTGCGGCACGTCGTGCTTCCAATCACTAAGTGTTTGTCCGTCCATGTACTCACAAATATGATACAAAAAACGACTCTGCGATTGCGTGCTTAGTACTTTCATCACGTTAAGGTGGTTTATGCGTTGCCCTACCCAGCCTTCTCTTATAAAGCCTTGAAGGTAGTGCACATCATCTTCAAAATTAACCGAAGGTGCTTTTAAAACCACTGGCGGTATATCGGGCGCTTGTTGCACTAAATAAATATGCGAGCGACTACTGGCATGCAATTTACGGATAACCGTGTAGCCATCAATTTTTTGTCCAACATTAAGCGCAGGTGGAATTTTTCGTCGTGTTAGCGAATGATAAAGCTCATCTAACTTTTGCTCGGCAATATTTTCTACTTTTACAAGCAAACAACTTACGTTGTCGTCACTACCTCGCGCTAATGCAAGTTCGGTAATTGCTTTAGCCGCATTTTCTAAATTAGTGTGCTCCAAATTAACGTGTTCATTAATTAATTTAGCTATATCACTACGTGGGAGCACATCGTGTACGCCATCGCAGGTTAATATATAAATATCGTCTGCTTTTAGGTCAACTTCGTATACATCTATTTCTTGATGAAGTTGTGCGCCAAGTGCACGCGTTAGCGTATCGTTTACTTTGTGATCCCGTGTTATTGCCTCTATTTTATTTCCTCGCAAGCGAGTAATACGCGTATCACCTAAGTGAAATATATAACCCGTTGCCGACTTTAAAATAAGTGCTGTAAAAGTCGTCATCCAATCGGCTTGGCGCTGACCTAAGTGATTGTAATTAACTGATTGCGAATAAAGCCACTGATTTAAACTTGCTAACACCTTCGACACTGACTTTTTAACCGCCCAACTTTCGGGGGTATTTAAATACTCATTTATAAAATGAGTAACCGAAAGTTGAGACGCTTGTTTAGCATTTTTTGCTGATGAACACCCATCGGCTAAGCAGGCAATAACGCCTTTAGACTCTTTTTCTTGCGCTTTGGTATTAAGAGCAGCAAACGCATCTTGGTTTTCTGCTTTTAACCCTTTAGCGCTGTGCCCGCCAAATGAAACGTTGAGTTCATTTTCAAGCGCTTTAGCTTGGTGTGTTTCATCAAACATAGTCAATAATGCCTTAAGTCACTGAAATAAGTTCAACGGTGCCGTCTTCATTTACTTCGGTAATGTGTCCGTCTGGTTCTTTCATAAAAAACAGTGCGCCTAAGCCAAGTAATGCACTACCCGCAATAATGAAAAAGAAGGTTTGATAATCAACAAGTGATAATGCCGTTAAGTACACTACTGCACCAACATTACCGTAAGCACCTGTCATTCCAGCTATTTGCCCAGTTAAACGACGCTTAATTAGTGGTACTGCGGCAAATACAGCGCCTTCACCAGCTTGCACAAAGAACGAACATGCCATAGCTGCAACAACTGCAAGCCATAAAGGCCAAGATGCATCAACTAAGCCCATTACAAAATAACCAACAGCAAGACCCATTGTAAGTACAATAAGGGTAATACGACGACCTAATTTATCTGAAATCCAACCGCCACCAGGGCGAGATGCTAAGTTCATGAATGCGTAAGCAGAGGCTAAAATACCGGCATACACCATATCAAGCGCAAACACATCCATAAAAAACAGCGGCAACATAGAGACAACCGCAAGCTCAGAACCAAAGGTTGTAAAATATAAAATATTTAAAACAGCTACTTGCTTAAACTCATAACGATGCGACTCGGGTACAGGCTCTTTAAAAATATGACCATTTACGTCAAAGGTTTTATACACTTCGTAAATATAAAGCAGAACTAAAAAAGCATACACGGCAAGTACAAAATTAGCCGAAATTAGGTTAGCACCAGTTGGTGAAAGCTTCCAAGTAAGTAATGCTAATGCGCCGTACATAGGAATTTTCATAATAAGCAGTAATACAAAGTCGCCTTTACTGGTTACTTCCATTGCGCCTACTTTTTTAGGTTTAAAGTATGTACCGCCTTTTGGTGTATCGGTTACATTTAGGTACCAAATAATACCAAATATAACGCTTAATACACCGGTTAAACCTACTGCATAACGCCAACCATCTTCGCCACCAAACATTAGTGCAATAATTGGCAATAACATAGCCGCTGCTGCTGATCCAAAATTACCCCAACCGCCATAAATACCTTCCGCTATACCCAACTCATTAGCAGGAAACCATTCACTCACCATACGAATGCCCACAACAAAGCCAGCACCAATAAAGCCTAAAGCAAAGCGCGCTATTGCGGCTTGCTCAAATGTAGTTGCCATAGCAAACATAAAACATGGAATACTACAGCTAATAAGTAGTGCCGCATAAACAATACGGGGACCAAATTTATCGGTTAGCATACCCACCACAACACGCGCTGGAATAGTTAACGCTACATTTAAAATTAGTAATGTTTTAACTTGTGCCATGGTGATCCCAAGTGAACCCGCTATGGCACCTAATAAAGGAGCATGGTTAAACCATACAAAAAATGACACAAAAAAGACCATCCAACTTAGATGCAATACTTTCATTTTTCCGCTAAACGATATTAGGTTAAACCCAGAACTCGGTTGCATGTTTATTTTCCTCGTAAACGTATTATTGTTTTATTAATGCCCCACCCTTTTATATGAGTAGCAGCCCAATGTTTGTTAAATTTAAGTTAACCCGATATAGCAATTACTGAGCCACTAATTAAAAACCATAAATTTCAGATAGTTACATGCAACAGTTGTTTTTATACGTTATAGTTGCACTATATGAGTGAAGGGCTCTGGGTTGTTAGAGTGCAAATAAAAAGCGTTACTACTTGCTCTTGGATTTAACAACTTGGTATTGTTCAAAAAAAGGTTGAGATTTTAAAAATGCAAAAGCCACCATTAACTTACCAGCAGCAACTGCGCTATTCTCGGCACATTATGCTGCCGCAGCTTGATATAGACGGACAAGAGCAGCTATGGCAATCGCATGCTTTAATTATTGGTGTGGGTGGGCTTGGGTGTGCGGTAGGTCAATACTTAGCGGCATCTGGCGTTGGGACGCTTACCTTAGTTGATAACGATGAAATAGACGTGACCAACCTGCAAAGGCAAATACTGTATAAAGAAAGTGATATTGGTAGTTCAAAATGCAGTGCTGCTAAAAAACAGCTTAACGCGCTTAATAGTGAAATAGACATAAACACCATTGAGGAATTTTTTGATACAAGTACCTCTACAGAACAATTATTTAATAACATTGATATAGTGATTGATTGCTCAGATAACCTAGCAACGCGCAATGCACTTAATAGCGCCTGTTTTAAAGCTAAAGTTCCGCTAGTGTCAGGCTCTGCAATACGTATGGAAGGACAAGTCGCGTGTTTTACTATGGATGAAAACAGCCATTGTTATGGCTGTTTATCACAATTTTTTAGTGAACAAACACAAAGCTGCTCTGAATCCGGCGTGCTTTCCCCAATTGTGGGGCTAATAGGCAGTATTCAGGCTACTGAAGCGCTAAAAATGCTTGCTGGTTTGCCAAGTGGTTTAAGCGAGCACTTACTGCTGGTGGATGGCTTAAGCATGGAGTTTAATCGTTTTAAAATAGCTAAAAACAGTCAATGTGCGGTGTGCAGCATTTAGTTATTCTAGATTACTGATTGTTGTATAAAACACATCGCCCACTTTAAAGTCGTTTTTGTCCCACACTCGTCTTGAAGCCAAGCAATACAAAGTTTGCCCATCTACATTAAGCGTTAACTGCCACTTATTATTAATAAGCTCAGCCTGAGTTAATACCGACATTAAAACATTACTGTGCGTTGTTTGCTCAGGTTTTAACGCACTAAACGACATTTGCTCACTTTCTATAATTAGCTTATTACTGCTATCTACAAGTTCAGGAAGCACAAAAAGCGGCTGCTCACTTTGCTGTAATTGCAATTGATATAGCCCGTAGTTTTCATCAAATTTAACCACATCGTAATTAATTAAGCTCAGCGGTGTTTGCCTATCGTTTGCATAAATAGCTTTTGCAACGTGCGCACTCGCACCTTGGTTTATCACCTTACCTTTATCAAGCTGAATAAGGGTATCGCAGCAAAATAGCAGCTCTTTTAATGAGTGACTTACTATTATAAATTTAATATTAAACTTAACTGCAAACTCGCTAAGTTTAGTGAGCGTTTTAAAACGCAATGACCAATCAAGTGCACTAAAAGGCTCATCAAGCATTATAAATTTTTGACCTGCTAACAGCGTACGCGCAAATACTACACGTTGGCGTTCGCCACCCGATAAGCTTTGTACGTCACGGTTTAGTAAGTCTTGTAATTCAAGTGTTTTAACAACGTATTCTATCGTTAAGCTGGTTTGCTTATTCCCGCAGTGTTTTTGTGTAAACGCTAAATTACCTGCCACATCTAAATGAGGAAACAACGGGCACGATTGCAACTGAAGCGTAATACCGCGTTTATCGCTTGGTAACTCATGCACTGCCTGATTGTTTACATAAACACTTTTTGCAGGCTCTAAACCGCTAATACAACGCAGTAATGTTGACTTACCCGAGCCAGAAGGCCCGTAAACACCCAATACATTAAACGACTCAAGCTCAAGGTTTATATCTAAATCAAAATTATTGAGTGCTTTAAAAAGGCTTAACTTAATCATGTTATTGCTTAACCCCTACAATGCTTTTATTAAACTTAAATAACAGCACTAAACAGGCAAACGAAATAGCCAGTAAAATAAGTGAAAGCTGATGCGCCGCCGTATAATTTAACGATTCAACATGGTCATAAAGCGCAATAGACACCACCTGTGTTTGCCCCTGAATATTGCCGCCAATCATTAATACCAAACCAAACTCACCCAATGTGTGCGCAAAGCCTAAAGCAAATGCGCTACCAATACTGGGTTTTAAAAGCGGAATAATTAAATGCACAAAGCGTTTAAACGGGCTTAACCCAAGCGCAATGGCTGCTTCGTTATAGGTTTGATTAATATGCTTAAACCCAGCCACAAGAGGCTGCATTACAAAAGGCAGCGAATAAAAAAGCGAGCCAATAACCACGCCCTGAAAACTAAACGCAAGCTGAGTACCCGTTAGCCAAAACCAAAACTGCCCAAAAGCGTGATCAGGCGAAAACAAAACAAGTAAGTAAAACCCTAATAACGTAGGCGGCAGCACTAAAGGCATTGCAATTAATGCCTCTAAAAATGGTTTAAATTTACCGTTATAGCCAGCGAGCTTGTAAGCCAGTGGAATACAAAAAACAAGAAGGAGCACTGCGGTTATAAAGGCAAGTTTTATAGTTAACCACAGCGCGGTTAAATCACTTTGAAGCATTGTTGTCCTTTATTCTGTAACCTAATTCAATTAACTGCTGCTGCGTAGCCTGCGTCATTAAAAATTGCATGAGTTGCTTAGCGCTAGCACGCTTTTTAGTCGACTTAATAATAACGCCTTGTTGAATTATATCGGGATATTGATTTGTAGGCAGCACGGTGTAATCTAAATATTTTTGATCTTGCGTGTTACTGTAAGCTGCCTTTAGTGATGAAACAGCCACCAGCCCTATTCCTACATTACCACTTTGCACAAACTGAAATGCATGCGTAATATTATTACCGTACACATAATTTACTGGCTTTTTAAAATGGTTATTCGCGTAGTGCTCTGAGGCACGCCCGTATGGTGAAAAACGCGGATTAGCAATGGCTACTTTATCATTTACTTTTTCAGCTTTGGGTTGCCACAAAGCAAGTTCGCCTAACGCGTAAGTGATTAAGCTACTTTGCTCGGCATAGCCTTCTTTAATAAGTGATTGCGGTCGAAAATCGTCAGCCGATAAAAACACATCAAATGGCGCACCATGCACTATTTGCGAATATAAAACACCGCTAGAAGCGGCTGATATTTTCACGTCAACATTAGGTAATGGGGATTTTTTTAGTAGGGTTTGCAATACAGTTTTAAAATTACTCGCTACGGCTACTTGCAGCGTTTCTTTTGCGTTTACGCCGCACGAAAGCATGCATGCTATAAGCAAAAAATAACCCAACCATGTATTGTAAAGCTTTGACATTATAAGTATTGTTTCAAAATAAAATGATTTAAGTAAGCAATATATATGAACGATGTTTGCAATGCACCCGGTTTATTGCCAATTGAAACTGCAATACAAAATATACTTGGCTCAATAACGCCTGTTAAAGACGTTGAAACCATCACTATAATGCAAAGCGTTGATCGCGTTTTAGCAAGCGATGTTAAATCAACTATAAACGTACCAGCTCATAACAACTCCGCAATGGATGGCTATGCGCTATGTATTTCAGATAAAAGCTTAACCTATACACAAGTAGGTAGCGTGTTTGCAGGGCAAGTTTTTGAAGAAACGCTTACCCCAGGGCAATGCGTAAGAATAATGACCGGCGCCGCCATTGCACCTGGCGCTAATGGCGTTGTAATGCAAGAAAACGCCTCGGTTGATGGCGACAAAATTACATTTACTGCGCAACCTGAAGTAAATGAAAACGTGCGTTTTGCTGGCGAAGATATTGCAATTGACGATGTTATTTTAAAAGCAGGCGATAAATTAAAAGCCGTTGATGTGGGGCTACTTGCATCTTTAGGAATTGCCAATATAGACGTGGTAAGAACCCTAAAAATAGCCGTGCTTTCTACAGGCGATGAGCTAATAGAACCTGGTCAGCCTCTTAAGCAAGGCGCTATTTTTGAAAGTAACCGCGCTGTTATTATTAGTGCGCTGCAACAAAAAAATATAGACGTGCTTGATTTAGGAATTATCCCTGATGACAAAGAACTCATCACTAATGCATTTTTAAAAGCGAATGAACTTGCCGATGCTGTAATAAGCTCAGGCGGTGTATCGGTTGGTGAAGCTGACTTTACTAAAGAAGTGCTCAACGAAATTGGCGAAATTCACTTTTGGAAAATAGCCATGAAACCAGGCAAACCTTTTGCCTTTGGTAAACTAGCTAACAGTTACTTTTTTGGCTTGCCAGGTAACCCTGTGTCGGCTGCAGTTACGTTTAATCAGTTAGTAGAGCCGGCACTGCAAAAGCTGTCGGGTCTTGGTGAAGTAAACCCTAAAATGCGTTTTAACGCTGTTACTACATCCGTTATTAAAAAGCGCCCAGGAAGAGCCGACTTTCAACGCGGTACAGCAACAATTAACAAGCAAGGTGACTTGATGGTTGCCCCGTTTAATAAACAGGGCTCGGGTGTACTTTCGTCGCTTAGTAAAGCTAACTGCTTAATTGTAGTGCCAGCACAAAGCGGCAATATCGAAAAAGGCGCAACAGTAAGTATTGAGTTGCTATAAGCCTAAAATGCTACAGCTAACTGTATAATTTAGCTGTAGCGCTATGTAGGTCTTAAAATATTTTTATATTTAATGTTTGAATTAAACAATTTAACTTTTCGCTACGCCCTACAAACTCTTCTTTGCTCAATTTATTAACACACTTTAGCGCATTTATAGTCGCAAAGTATCTATCATAACTTAGGCTTCTTTCGCATTTAACACTATACGTTGAGGGCCACGAGCCACCAGCACCTGTTGCTACTCCAACAACATTACATGTAGCATCTATATACTGCTCCCATGCTGATATTTGCGCTTTAACTGCATCAACTTGGTAATCATCAGTTAGTTGCGCGTAAATTTCATCCATCATTTTACTGATTTTAGTTTTGTATCTATTACCCTCTAAATTATAAGTATTGCCGGTGTGCATTGCACCGCCTTCTGGCCAACCATCAGCGCTTTGTGCAAATGCGCCAAATGATGAAATAGCAAAAGCAAACCCAATAATAATTTTATTCATTTTAAATCTCTTTAATACCAATCTGCTTATAT
>NZ_WTKW01000429.1:0-3129 GCF_011378745.1 Pseudoalteromonas sp. Z1A6 | reverse complement strand
TGAAAGTAGCACTGCGTTTCATATATAGATACGCAAGAGGGAAAATTTTAAATAGATTCTGCCCAGCCGTCGTTTTTACCACAGGCATAAAATTATGCTTATAGGCCAAAATTCAGTCAACTATAATATAGATTACGCCAAGCATTGAATTGTACTTTAGGATTAATTAATTTCAAATGATTAGTCACAAATAACTAATTTCATGACCTCAGTGCTTGCTAAAAATCATGCAATATTCTACTCTTATAATGCTTTAAGTTATTGATAAAAAACAAAAACTAGAGCTGGTGATTTACTGCAACTTTAGTATCAAGATCGACTATAGGAAGGGAGATAATTTTGGGATTAAATACTCAAAGCGTTGGTAATAATGAAAACTTAATAATTGAGTTGTTCGAGTCCAAAGTGCTAGTTGTTGAAGATCAGCCTTTAAATGTTCTATTACTGAAAAGAATACTCTCAAACCACTTTAAAGTTGAATCTGTTGAAAGTGGTGAAGCAGCCATAAAGTGGTGCGAAAACCATACCCCTGATTTAATTTTACTGGATATAGTAATGGATGGGATGGGCGGAATAGAAACGTGTAAATACCTTAAAAGCCTTCCTGAAATTAGCAATGTTCCCATTATTTTTATAACGTCATCACATGAAAATGAAGATACCTGTTGGGATGTAGGTGGAGTTGATTTTATTCAAAAACCCTTTACAAAAAAAACAGTATTTAATCGAGTGAAAACTCATCTGACGATTAAGTTACAACGAGACAAGTTAACTAATTTGGTATTTTTAGATAGCTTAACAGGAGTATTCAATAGACGTTATTTTGATACGCATATTGAAAAAGTTGCTCTGAACGCAAAAAGAATGAATGAAGATTACGCTCTCATTTTCATAGATATTGACTTTTTCAAACAGTTTAACGACATATATGGCCACCTAGAAGGTGATAAAGCACTAAAGATTGTCGCACAAACAATACAAAAAACATTAAAAAGACCTCGCGACGTCGTGATTCGCTTTGGAGGAGAAGAGTTTGTTATAGTTCTTCCATCTACCGATTTAGAGGGAAGTATTTTAGTAACCGAAGATGTAATAAAAAATATTAGTGCACTGAATATCCCTCACAGTGGTTCTAATTTTAAACACCTGACTGTCAGTGCAGGAATTGCAACGTTGAGAGGCTTAAAGGGGGAAACTGAAATACTAAAAGTCGCGGATGATAAATTATATATATCTAAACAGTTAGGTAGGAATAGACTAAGCTATTAAAATAAATCACTAAAACTTCATTTCTCTATTTGGTTTACGAGAATCAAATAAGCAACATGACACTATTACAGTAGCTGAGCTAATAAAATGCATTTTTACAGAGACTAACTGAAAGTTAAGACTCTAAAGTAAGTTGTCTTCTTAATCACATAAAGCATCAAATTCCACTTACTTAAGAGTCATTATCTAATAATAATTGATTGTATTTATAACACACCTTGAGGCACGTGTTTGTCAGCGAGTAAAAGCACTAGGGTTTAGTTTGAAACTTAGGTTCGCAGGATTTTAGATAATGAATTCTATTTGACTCAGTCGGTTCAATTTTGAGCTCATTCATATAGAAAAAGCATTCGAGTAGTTTTTGCTTATACTCATTGCTTAAATCATCTGCTGTATAGTCCACATTAAATATTTCATTTAAATTACGCATTAGTTTATTTACTACAGGAAAATACATCTTCCCACTTTCTTCATCTAGGTAAATTGTATGGCTAAAGCTACTCCTTTGAGTATCATCCGATAGGAATGTTAAAAGAAAAATAATGGCAATAAATGAGGTCACTATAGAACCGGTTATGACAATAAAAAGTGAAAATAAACGCATAAATTGCTCCTTTCAAGCTGATTTCTAAAGAAGGAGAATCACATAATATTGAATACTCTCAATTATTATATATTTCCCTTTGCTGCTTCATTGTAGTCAATAAAAAAGAATAAGATGTTTTTTATAGCCAATTATTAAGTAGATGCCTCAATCGTCTTGACTAAATAAATATAGTCCACCCTCCGCCTCGAACAACTTAATGTAACTAGCGCCTCAATACCTGGCTGGCTATCACTCATCCCCGCACCGCTTTGTAGCGTGCTAAGCTTAAAGATCAATAAAAAACTGGAGTACACTAAACTCGCCAATTAAAATCGTTTTTCTTCTAATTGATATATTTACCTCATTATATCGGTTTGTGGAGGTAATGAGGGGGGTAACAATTTGACGGTACGCGAGCCGCGTAAATGTCTACGCGTACCACGTTTACTTGTATATGTGAGCAAACAGCAATTTGACTAATTAACTATTATATTTAGCCAATCACAATGACCGCTATTCGCTCTAACCCGACTATCAGCTTAATAGTAGAAGTGCTATTATTAAATATAACTTTCCTGGCTTTGAGGTATGTATGCCTAGTGATATGCAACCTAGCACTAATCATAAATTTGTAGATATACTCAGCAATGGAAAAGTTAATTTAAGCTCAAACCCTTTAGATGAAATTGAATTAGTTCAACGTGGGTTAGATATAAAAAGTGTTGAGAGATTTAGGCTTGAGTTACAGTGGGATATTCAATCCTTTGCTAAAGCAATTGGTACAAATACTAGAACTTTCGAACGTCATAAAAAAGAGCATAAACGTTTAAATGCAACTTTGAGTGAAAATACCTTTGAGTTAGCTCATCTAGCATCAGCTTGTATTGATTACTTTGAAAATATTGAACGATGGAATAAATGGCTAAATACGTACTCCTTACAATTTAGCTCTAAAACACCTTTAACATTTGTAAATACAATTGCTGGTAGAAGGTTAATTAGGAACGTTGTTAATAACCTCAAACACAGTTATAACGCTTAAAAAGACCCTAGCGTTTGCTGAGGTCTTTTTACTTAGCCTCTGCCTTTTCGGCAGTTAAAAGTCACAAGTTGTGGTTGTTTACTTCCTGGCCTAATTTCAGCTGCCTACTCGGCAGTTCACGGGATTATAGTAGAGCAAATACAACTCGCAGAATTTCCAGCTGCCTACTCGGCAGTTCACTATTAAAAATAGTTTAAATTTCTATAAATACCAAACTGTTAAACGAATTTAA
>NZ_WTKW01000428.1:0-3137 GCF_011378745.1 Pseudoalteromonas sp. Z1A6 | reverse complement strand
AATTTTCTTATAGTCTTCAAATAAGAATACTTCATATATATTAAATAAATCTGATTTACTT
This sequence comes from Pseudoalteromonas sp. Z1A6, assembly GCF_011378745.1. NCBI lineage: Bacteria > Pseudomonadati > Pseudomonadota > Gammaproteobacteria > Alteromonadales > Pseudoalteromonadaceae > Pseudoalteromonas > Pseudoalteromonas sp. Z1A6. The sequence continues at coordinate 3,076 of NZ_WTKW01000428.1, read as the reverse complement.
AACCCCATGTAAAACCAATTTTTTACTCTAAGGTTATGTATTTTCGCAGTAATTGTGCATGATTGAATTCAATTTTTGACCTGCGATAACAGTGCAGGGTTAACTTTATGTTTATTTGTTGTTATTTAATTGGGTGGATGTAGTGGAAAAAGTTATTTTATTATGGTTATATTACCAAGTTGGTTAACAATTTATTTGCAATTTAAATGAATTTGGTAATAAACGCATGATTTATTTGGTAACACACACAATAGATAACCAAATATTAAAACCATAAATTTGGAGAATAGAGCCACCATGAAATTAAAACATTTTGCGCTATGCGCTATTGCAGCTGCAATAGTTGGTTGTGACACAAACTCAAACAACAATGACAACAACTTGGGCTCTATTGCTCTTAGTGGAACGGTTACAAGCGGACAAACATTAACAGCTGAAGTTAGTGACCCTGATGGTATCTCAGGTGACGTGACTTACTATTGGTATGCAGATGGTGAGGCAATTACAGGTGCAAATAGCGCTTCGTTTACACTGACTGACGATCAGATAGGGTTACCAATTACAGTTCAAGGGCTTTATACCGATGATGGCGGTATTAATGAATCGCATATTACAGATCCAACCGCAGATGTTGCCGCAATCGCATTCCCTGCAAGTTTAACTATTACGGGCGACGCTCTAGTTGGTTCGCAACTAACAGCCAATGTAGCTGACGAAAATGGCTTTGATGGCGATACAGTAACTTATAAATGGTTTGCTGATGACATAGAGATTGCAGATGAAGCACTTTCAACGCTCACGTTAACAGACGCACAGTTTGGTACAGTTATAACAGTTAGTGCATCTTTTGAAGATAGCCGTGGGTTTAACGAGTCTGTGACTTCAACGGGTACAGAGGTTGTAGCACGAACAAACTCAGAAGGCGAAGTTACAATTAGTGGCACGCCAACCGTTGGTAATATATTAACAGCAGAAGTTGCTGATACCGACGGGGCAACAGGAGATATTACTTACCAATGGCTTGCTGACGCACAAGAGATAGATGGCGCAACACAAAGCACCTTTACAGTTGATGCATCACTTTTAGGTCAAAAGATAAGTGTTCAAGTTGCTTACACAGATGATAATGGATTTATCGAGGATAATACATCAGAGGAAACAATTGCTGTTTCTGCTGTTGCGGTTGACGAAGCCGGTAGCGTCGCCATTATGGGCGTAGCGCCTTATTTGACAAGTGGCGAGTTAACCGCTGAGATAACTGATAACAACGGTGTTGAAGAGGCAAACGTTACTTATACTTGGTCTGCTGATGGCGTTGAAGTAGCCGACAGTAATAGTAAAACATTTACACCTTCTGCTTACGCTGGCTCAATAATGTCGGTAAAAGCTACGTATACAGATAACGATGGTTTTGCGAGTGAGGTTACAAACTCACTTGATACATTAGTTTACACACAATTAGTTAGTAACCCTGAAGCACTCCTTGGTGCTATAAGTGGTGGTTTAGCTGATGGTGATGTTATTGGCTTAAACACCGGTGTTTATGCTGATATGGACGCAGTTTTATTAACCAGTGCAGTAACGCTTCGCGCTGTAGAAGGTCAAACTCCTGTACTTAGCGGTGAAGTATGTGTGCATGTAGCTGCTGGAGTAGATGGCGCTGGATTAACAGGGCTTACCTTTAAGAATATAGATACTAAAGCGGGTGCATTTTGTGAAACCGAAGAAGGTGCTGTTATTTACTCAGAAGGGGATAACTTTACTTTTTCGCAAAACACGATGGATGGAGAAGAAGCTACACTCAATAACTCTGAATACCATTGGCTGATGATAAAAGGTCAAAGCGCGTTGGTTGAGCGAAATACATTCTCTAATCGAAATGTAGCAGAAAAAGGGTCTGTGATAAAAATATCATCATCAAGCTCTGATCACGTTATTCAATATAATTTATTTAGTGACAGTGATAATCCAAACTTTGGTCAATCAAGTTTATATTTAATCAATGCAGGTAGCACAACGGGTAGCGGTGCAGCTGATAACGCAAACTTTACTATTCAGTATAACCGCGTAGAAAACTTTGTAACAGGTCGTCGTTTAATGCGTGTACAAACTTCTGGTGCAACCATCAAAGGCAATACAATCGTAAATCCTAATGGGGGTATTTCACTAGAAGATGGTGGCTTCAACAGTGTTACAGATAACGTTATTATTCGAACTACCGATATTGCAAGCTCTGATGATCGCCCAGCGGGTATATTAATTACACCACTTGGTCACACCGTAAGTAACAACTACATTGCAGGTATTCGTTCTGGTAATAAAGAAGCGGGCGGTATTGTATTTACAGCTAACCCATTTTCGCAAGATGATGGTGGTGTACCAAATTCAGGTAATCAGGCAGTGCTTGATAGTGCCGGAGACTTTACACTAAATGTAACAAACAATACGGTTTTGAACTCGCAGCAACCTATTGTATTTAGTACAGAAATAGGCTCTAAAGCACCAACAAGTGATTGTGATGAGTTAACCGCAGCGAATGCGCCGGTGCTATACGGCCTAACCAAAAATGCGTTTGTTATCAACTTTAATGGAAATTTAATTGCAAACGGTTTAGGCGATCAAACAGACGAAGATACAATAAACAGCAGTGCTACAACTCAAGGCCTATTTTATCCAAATACACTTGATAGTGACCATGCTTTTGAATATGACTGTGACTTAATTAATCATGATAGCTCGCTGCTAAGTAACAACTTTGGTTATATGGATAGTCGAGTATCAGGCGATGCAAGCGGTGACTGGGTTGAAATTAGAAAACTAAATGGTAATGGCGCATTCGATACTGATGGTGCAATTGACCAAGACCCAGCAACTAATGGCAAAGAAGTACTTGAGTACGTTACAGCAACAAGTACGTTATTAGAAACTGACCCTGCAGGCCTTCAGGCAGAGGCGGGTGCTAAAGGTCTTCATTATATTCAATCATCTGAAGTCGGTGTTGGATCTATATGGAAAATACAAAACGATTAAATAACCAATTAATCAGTTAACTTTTAAAAGCCCCAAATTTGGGGCT
>NZ_WTKW01000427.1:0-3156 GCF_011378745.1 Pseudoalteromonas sp. Z1A6 | reverse complement strand
AAAAAGCAAGCCAGGTGGCTTGCTTTTAGCGTCTTTAAATACACACACTTATAGACTCGATTTAACTATAACGTTTAAAATCTATAGCTAGCGCCAAATGTAATACGGCGGTCTGTAATACCTTGGAAACAAAGTAAAGCACCTTCGTTAACACAAGACTGGCTAACTTCTGATTCAGTTAAGTTAACGGCTTCAATACCGATATTTAGCTGATCGTTCACATCATAACTTATGCTGGCATTAAGCTGCCCTCTGTCTTCTTGTACAACAGGGAAACCCCATGGGAAGCTTGAAGTGCTACCAAAGTCAGTTGAACGGTACCCTTCGCGCCACGTGTAACGCGCTCGAGCAGATAGACCGTATTTCTCATAGTAAAATGTAATATTATATGCGTTTTCTGACAGATCAATGAGTGATTGCTTAGCACTTATGTCTGCATCCGGGTTACCGGTTGTTAATGCAAAAACAGCATTTGCACGACTCGTTGCAGTGTCAAATGATTCACCACCAGAAAATTCTTGATAGGTATAGTTAGCAACCACACCAAAACCTGATGCCCAACCTAGCTCTTTTTCAAAACTTGATAAGTCGTATTGAGCTGCAAGCTCAATACCTTGCTGTGTTGTTTCACCAGAATCATTAATAGTAGTTTGTGTTGGTACACATAACCCTACGCCAGCATCTGGGCCAAACACGTTTATGTCTGCAATTGGATTAAATATGCCGCCGCCTTCACACTCTGGACCATTTGTATCGCGAAAGCCTGTGCTTGGGTCTTCAAATGGGTCAACTTGCTGTGTAACGTGCAAATCGCTACGTGTTTTATGAAAGTACCCCACACTTAACAAAGCAGCGGGTGCAAAATACCAATCTGTGGATATATCGAAAGAGGTTACTTCTTCTGGTGCTAAGCCTGAATTACCAATTGAAACGGCACTATTAGGGCTGGTGCCAAACGTAACAGATGTAGATAGGTCATCAAAATCTGGGCGTCTAATATCTTTTGACCAACCTAAACGAACAATCACATCTTCACTTACATTCGCGGCTAAATTGAATCGAGGTAAAAAGAAATCGTAATCACCTTTAGACGTTAGCTGAGTAACCAGTTCGTTGCCACTTCCATCTTGAGTAACAGAGTTACCTAGCGATGTAACTTCAGTCTCTAAATAACGTAGGCCAAAGTTACCGCGAAACATGCCGTACTCAAAATTTGCTTGTGCATATAAGGCATGTGTTTCTTCTTCAATATCAAAAAACGCATTTACTTGAGACGTTGGTGAACTTATTGGACCACGATCAGAACCCGTTATTGCATTATTAGCTTCAATCGCTTGGTTTAGCGCTGCTAATACGGCTTGTGGATCAGAGGATGCAAGCTCTGGGTTTATAAGTAAGAAATCACGAATATAAAGTGCTCGCCCATCACCATCGTTAAAGTTATCTGGGCCCGCTGTTAATAATTGTGCAAATAAATCACCCGTTGGACTATCAGCCATATTTCTTAAACCAACGTTAGAACGAACTTGATCCGACACACTACTCGTTTTACTGTAGCGGTAACCAAAATCGACTGACGTTATTACATCATCTAAGTAATATGTAAAATCTGTACGAAACGCATCTTCTGTATTTTCTGACTCATCTTGCCCTTGGTTTACGTCACGTAGAACAACATTTGCAGGGTCGAGCAATTGAGCCATTGTTGGCGCGTTTGCCTCTCCCGTTGCAATCCCAAACGTAAGTGCATCACCTGTAAGATCATACTCAAAAGGAGTCCCGTTTTCATTTGACGAATTAGTAGCAACATTTGGATTTATAAAATTAAGCGTTGTATTAAAGCTTGGTGTAGTTGAATCAGAACGAGAGGTTGAGGCTTCAACACTTGCAAATAATCTATCGCCTTGCCATTCGCCCCCTATTCTGAATATTTTGCTCTTTGTGATGCGTGAATTAGTATCGCTAGAAAAACGCAAGTTAGGATCGCCACCACCATCTTCAACCGGAATAACGCCTCTTACAGCCGCTTGTATGCTGCCTAGGTTTTGTCCGTCCAGTGAACCAAAATTAACTGTTTCAAATTCACTCGGTATTGATACATTTCTAAGATCACTTAGGCCAGATGCTTGTACTCTTGAGCTTTCTTGGCGGCGCTCTTGATCGTTAACAACTGCATCAAAAAAGAATTTCATATTATCGTTTGGTGCATATTCAAATGTACCTGCGAAGTTTTTTGTCTCGTATTCGTAATTATCGTAATCTTGAATTAAAAATTGTACTGGTAGAAAATCAAACGATTGTGCACTTGCAGCACCGCTATCAGCGGCTACCGAATTATCTCTATCAGCACGAGGTCGAAATGCGGTTACGTCTTGCTCACTGTAACTACCACTAAATACAACACCAAACTTACCGCCCGAATCAAGCTCCCAGTTATCACCCCAAGCACCTGATACCCTAGGAGTCACTCCATCTGTTGATAAGCTACTATCTTCACCTTGAACTCTAATTGAGCCTAGAGTTTCATTTAACTGTAACGGGCGAATTGTTTTAAGGTTTATTGTTGCGCCCACAGAGCCTTCGATTGTTTTTGCTTCTGGTGACTTAATTACTTCTACACCAGAGATAATTGCAGCTGATACATCCTCAAAACTAATGCCACTTCGTCCAGACCCTGAGCCAACTGTTGATACGCCGTTCACTTCTGTACGATTAGCATTGGTACCACGAATTTGAACACCCGTACCTACCCCTGCTTCACGAGTAATTTGAATCCCGGTTACGTTTTCAAGTACTTCTGCGAGGTTTTGATCTGGTAGCTTACCAATATCTACAGCCTCAATAATTTCAACAAGGCTATCTGCTGAACGCTTTTGTGCAAGCGCATTTGTAAGCGATTGTCGAATACCTGAAACCTCGATAACCTCAAGATCGTCTGCAGCTTTTTTTGGAGCTTCTTGCGCCTGTGTAGACAAAGACATACCAAGTGCGGTTGCCGATATAACTGCCAGTGTAATTTTAGATAACTTGTGACTCATAGTTTTTTTCCTGTGTGTGTGAGATGCTATGTTTAACCAGCTACTTTATTGTTTTTATTAAAAGCCCTTTCTTATTACAAAGTCTTAACTTTATATTTACACCCACACCTACAAAGGT
>NZ_WTKW01000426.1:0-3199 GCF_011378745.1 Pseudoalteromonas sp. Z1A6 | reverse complement strand
AAGCCCACCAAAGTGGGCTTTTAAAATAATAGCTAATTTAATAAGCTAAATTAGAAAGTGTAACGAACACCTACACGCATTTCCCATAGAGATGCGTCACGTTGAGTTGTAGTGCTTGCGTTATTTGCGTTAAAGTTTGAATAAACATAACGACCCTGATCATCAATATCAGTTGAAATCATACGAGCGCCAACGAATGGACCTTTCTTAAGCACACCCCAGTCATCATTTAACATGTTAGTTAAGTTATCGATAACAAAGAATGCTTCACCTTTATGGCCATCCATAAAGCCAGGTACTTCTTGAGTTAGTTTAAAGTTAAACTTCACAAACCAATCAGAGTTTTGTGCGTTACGACCTGAAATTTCACCACGTTTTAAGCCTTCAGATGCAATGAAGTCATTAAATTCATTGATATCATCAGCACTCATGTCATAAACAACGTTAGGATCGTTTACTAACGGTACATAAAGAAGTTGACGAGAACGGTTTGAATTGGCATCACCGAAAGCTTCATCACTGCCGTTAAATGTAAAGCTGTAAGGTAAACCTTTGTATGCTTCACCAAATAAATTAAAGCGAGTGTTGTAGCCATCGAAAAACTCATGCGTGTAAGCAAGGTTTAATGTAAAACGATGTGGAATTTCATAATCAGATGATGCAATACCCGGATTAAGCGCATTAGACGTTGCTAAGTTACCGTAGTTAGAGCTAGATGTAGAACTAGTCATCGGATTAACATCATCAGCATCTGTATAAGCATAAGATAGCTGTACTTTAATACCATTATCAAAAGCTTTGCTTACAGCTGCAGAGATGATTGAAGTATCACCATTGTCGCCATTGACGTTAGTTAATAATAAATCACCATCACGACCTTCAATTGATTCTAAAAGAGGACGGCCATCAAATGATGTTTCGTCAGATGATTGCAGAGCAATATCTTTTAGAATTGCAGCATCACGTTTTTTAGAATAAAGGAAATCTAATGCAATTACATACTCGTCTTCAGTTGTATAAGTTGCACCAACTGAATATTTCCATTCTGATGGAATTTCAAAATCTGGGTCAACAGCATTTACAGATGAGTCACCAGAACCTGGAGTAACGGCTGCAATCTCATCAAACATAGATTGAGGTACATCAAAACCTGGACCACCACCATTTACATTTGGTGTATTGAATAGGTCAACATCACGAATTTGTAAACCTATGTTAGTAATACCATCATTTGAATATGAGTTAGATAACCATACATTTGGATTACCGCCTGAGAATAAGCCTAGACCAGCACGAATTTCAAGTGCATCAGTTGCATACCATTCAAAACCGATACGTGGTTGAAATAAATCAATACCGTCAAATGTACCTTGGTTGCTATAACCATATCTGTCAGTAAAGTTTTGGTTTAATGTTGGTTTGTCATCACTGCTATAGCTGTCATAGCGAAGGCCGAACGTTAAAGATGCATCAATGTCTGAGAAGCTATATTCATCTTGTACATAGAAAGTACTTTGTGAGTACGAAAAGCTTGCAGCAGCATCTGCTGGATTGTTTGTACCAGCTGCATTATTGTAATAAATACGAGCTGCTTGGCCTGATTCGAATTTTTCAATATCATCAAAACGCCATTCACCTTGTGTATGCTGTACGAATTGGTTAAATACTTCTAACTCTTCATATTCAAAACCTGCAGTAATTGTGTGTTGATCAAGGTAGTAAGTACCAGCAAGTTTAAAGGTAGTTGTATCGTAATCTAAATCGTTTGATTGACGAGAGTCATCTGGACCTAAATATACAGTGCCGCCATCGCTTGTTTCTATTTGGAATTCGCCAAAGCTACTTGCTGCATCTAAAGACTCAACGCGAGCATCAAGCTCTGATTTTCCTAGACGAATTTCAGTTGAGAAGTCGTCGCTCCAATCTGAATAAACTGAACCGATAATTGAAGTGAATTCTGCACCTTGCTCATAAAAATGGCTATCTAATGAAAGGCGAGTTGAACCCGTATCTGATTGAGATAATGTAAAGCCATCATTGTAGTTGTATATTAAATTAGCACGGTGAGAGTCGTTGATGTTCCAATCTAATTTAATTAAGATTTTTTCATCATCTACTGGTGAACTTGAAGGTGTAGTACCTGCATTATAGCCATACACATCTTGAGAAATCTGTTGGATACGTGCTAAATCACTTGCAGAAACGCTTGAACCTAAAGGGTCATAGTTAAATTGTGCTACGCCTTCTAATTTTTCATATGAAGTGTATAAAAATAATGAATCTTTAATTAGCGGAAGACCAACATTAAAACCGTAGCGTTTTTCGCTGTAACTACCGTTATCAACGTCTTCGCCTTCAATTTTATCACCTTTCATTGAATCATTAGTGTAATCGAAGAACACACCGCCATGTAATTCATTACCGCCAGATTTAGTTACTGCATTGATATTACACGATGTAAAACCACCGTATTGAACATCAAACGGTGCAAGCTCTACTGCTACTTGTTCAATTGAATCGAAAGAGAAAGGGGCACGAATAGTTGGGTAACCATTTGAGCTTAAACCGAAGTTATCGTTCATACGAACGCCATCTAGCGTTAAGCTATTAAAACGTGGATTACCACCACCACAGTTAATAGTGCCACGACTATCATCAATTGCTACACGCGGGTCAACACGAATGATATCTTTCAAATCACGGTTAATAGCAGGCTGGTTCTCTAGATCTGTAAGTGTGAAAGTAGAAGCTGGACCAGTACCGCCAGACATAGAGCTAATCGGCGCGCCAGTAACTACAATTTGTTCCATGCTTGATTGTGACTCAAGAGAAACGTTTACTGGGTAGTCGTTACCAATATTAAGAATAATGTTATTAAATTCTTGGTCTGCATATACATCTGAATCAACAACTACTTTATAAGGGCCGCCAACACGCAGGCCTTTAGCTGTGAAATAACCAGCGTCATTTACTTCAGTTGTTTTTACTGAACCAGAAGGCACGTGTAAAATTGTTACTTTAGTGCCGGCTGCTGGGTTGCCATTAGGGCCCGTTATATGACCTTTAATTGCAGAGGTCGTTTCGTTAGCCATTGCAGCGCCACTTACACCAACACATGCTGCAATAGCAAGTGAAAGAGCTGTTTTGCGAAGTTGAGTTTTCATTTAATTTTCCCGTGTAGTTATTAATTAAATTTTTA
>NZ_WTKW01000425.1:0-3200 GCF_011378745.1 Pseudoalteromonas sp. Z1A6 | reverse complement strand
GCTATTTTATTACGGAATAAAATGCAATTAGAAGCCCAAAAAAGACAATATAAACGTCGCCCTACAGGAGTCGAAAAATCATGGTAATGCGATTATTTTGCTGTTTATTGCTATTAAGTGCGATGCCTTCGTGGGCTGCCACCAAATTAGAAGCCAGCGTAGATAAAAACCCTGTTTTAGCGGGTGAATTTTTTATGCTTAATATATCCGTAGACGATACAGTTAAAGGCGAGCAACCAGACACCTCATCGCTGTTAAAAGACTTTGTGGTAGGCCCAACAAGCTTAAGTTCTCGTACCAACATTATTAATGGCAGCATTAATAAACAAACCACGTGGTCAGTTAAATTAATGACCCGTGCAGAGGGTGATTACACTATTCCGGCATTTAGCGTTGCAGGGTTAACCTCACAGCCTATTAAATTAAAAGTGGCAAAACGCTCAGTTGATGCAGATAAAAATAACGAAATATTTTTAAAAACGTCGCTCTCGAGTAATTCATTGTTTGTCCAAGAAGCCGGTGTTTACACTATTAAGCTTTACCTTGCGAAAGAGCTGCTTGATGGCAGCTTAAGCACACCAAGTATGGAAGATGCTCAGCTAACCCAATTGGGTAAGCAAACTGAAAGCTATGAGCTTGTTGATGGTAAACGCTACCTTGTTATTACTCGCGAGTATTTGATTCAGCCACAAAAAAGTGGTGCGTACACTATTGCAGGCCCCGCTTTTCAAGGGCGAGTACAACAAAATTATCGTCAATTAGAAGTATCAGCTCTTGGCGACGATCAGCAAATAGAAATTAAACCAATTCCGAGTGATTATAAAGGTGCATGGTTACCAAGCGAGCTGGTTAGTCTTGATGAAGAATGGCAACCTAACGACAACACCGTAGAAGTAGGTACGCCTATAACACGTACTATTACACTTACTGCGCTTGGAGTTACAAAAGAGCAATTACCTGAAATCTCTATGCCTACCATTGATGGCATACGCAGCTACCCTGATAAAAAAGAAAATAACAATGCAGTACGTGACGGACGCGTTGTATCGCAGCAAACCGCATCGTATGCATTACTGCCGCAAAAACCAGGTACTTATACCCTACCTGAAATAAAACTGCCTTGGTTTAACACTAAAATGAATCGTATTAGCGTAGCTACATTACCAAAGCGCACTATAACGGTAACGCCTAGTAGCACTGCGGCTAATACAGCTGTGGCAAATCCGCAGCCAAATATAAATAATTCATCTGCTATTGAAAATATATCGAATGAAGATCTAGGCACACAAAACATTGAAATTAAAAGAGATACTCCTCTTTGGTTAATTGTAGTTGCCGTTTTAGGATATATTTTATGGATTGGTACTGTAATTTTTTATCTAGTTACCCGTTCTTCTAAAAATACGACTGAAAAAGTACAGATTAATAGTGGGCGTATTGTTCAGCCAAACTTGAATGAGCTTAAAGCTTTAGCTAAAACACACGATGTGAAAGCTTTTTACACCGCATTAAATAGTTTTTCTGTAAAGGTGACTCACAAAAATGTTGGCGCTATTGATGAGCTTTGCTATCGCGTAAAGAGCAGCGAGCTTAATGGCCTCATTAGCCAATTGCAGGCACAACTTTATAGTAATAAAGGCGCAAACACGGATCTTAATGCTATTATTAAAATTCTTGAGAACTATCAAACTCAAGCATCAAAGTCGCAACAAGCTGTATTAAAAGACCTTTATGATTAATAACTACGATACTCAGGTCTTTTTTTGCAATAAATAATAATTTTTAATTAAAAAAGTGCTTATGCTTGGAAAGAAAAAATCAAACAATCAGGTCTTAATCGATATGGCAGAGAAACAAAAGCGTTATGAAGCCTTGGTCCACGTTTACAATAAAGAGCTTTATCGCTTTGCTTATTGGTTATGCCGTGATCCGCACATAGCAGATGATTTAGTACAAGAAACGTTTTTACGCGCGTGGCGTTCTCTCGACTCTTTACTTGATCAAAAGGCAGCTAAACCTTGGCTGCTTACTATATTACGAAGAGAAAATGCGCGCCGATTTGAACGTAAACAGTTTGATTACAGCGACGTAGAAAACGATACGCTTGTTGATGAAACCAGCCACTCATTAGATGATGAAATGGAGCAAACGGTTATTCAACGCCAGATTGCCCTGCTATCTGATGAATACCGAGAGCCATTATTACTACAAGTTGTAATGGGCTGCTCTGGTGAAGAGATCGCAGGCATACTTAATTTAAATAAAAACACGGTAATGACTCGTTTATACCGTGCCCGAAATCAACTTAAAGAGGCTTTAAGCCGTGATGATGAACAACTTAAAGGGGCATCAAAATAATGGATGAACTTGAGTTTCGTCGCCGCACTATTGCGCAGCCAAACGACATTGACAAGGAGCTCATGGAGTTTGCTAACAATAACCCTGAGCGACAAAGTTTTATTAACGATATGAAAGATTTTGATAAGTATATTCAAGACTCTTTAGATATACCTGTGCCTGAAAACCTTGCAGACCGCATTCTTTTAAACACATCGTTAAAAGAAAAAGCGCTACAAGAAGAGCAAGCAACGGGAAAGAACGTGGTTGATGCCCGCTCGCGTTTTAAGTTTGACCGAGTGCATCTTGCATTAGCAGCGTCTTTTGTAGTGGCTATTAGTGCCTTCTTTTTTAGTACAGAGCAAAATATTGCACACGAAGCGGGTGAGCATGCGCTTGCCCATGTGTACTACGAAATTAGTGCGCTTGACAAAAAAGAGCCCATTAGCCTACAAAGCGTTAACGACAAGCTTGCAGTATTAGGTGGTCATCTTGATGAACTTCCTGGTGATGTAACTTACGCTATGTTTTGTGATTTTAAAGGCGAAAAAGGGCTGCATTTGATATTTGAGTCTGACTTTGGCCCAATGACTGTATTTATAGTGCCATCTGAAAATAAATCATTTGGTTTTGGTGATGATAATTTCAAAGACGAGCGCTTTGAAGGTCATATTAACCGAGGCTCACAAGCAGATACTATTTTAGTGGCAAGTGTTGGAGCACCTCTAAATACTTATAACGAACGCGTTACTGGCGCTATTCGTTGGCTTTAAAATAAACAAATTTACCGCTTAGTTCCTACTAAGCGGTTTTTTGATTATATACCCACCAATAAACCTTTTCTTTTATACTCAAAACCTCTG
>NZ_WTKW01000424.1:0-3217 GCF_011378745.1 Pseudoalteromonas sp. Z1A6 | reverse complement strand
TAAAAAATAAATTAAAGGACTCTAAAAAATTACCTGTTTGGTTCGCCTCTTCGTATATATTTATCGAAACTAAGTAATTCATTGTACATATTTACAGAGTAAAAGTTAGCCAAATAACTTTCTCCTAACTACTTTTCTATAACCACTGGGCGTTTGGCTTAATACCTTTTTAAACACACGCGTTAAATGCCCTTGATCGTTATAACCGACCTCTAAAGCTACTTCTTGAATTGATAGATTTGATGACGCTAATAACTCCTTCGCACCTTCTACGCGTAATTGTTGCCAATACTCAATAGGGCTTTGATTGGTAGCAGCTCTAAAGCGACGTGTAAAAGTACGGTAGCTCAAGCTAAATTGGGCAGCGACTTCTTGAAGGTTTAACTCGGTGGCTAAATTTGTTTTTAGCCAAAACTGAATTTGCGCAATTAGCTCGTCGGGATGGCGGTCAACTGCGCCTTCTAAGTAGCGTTGATCTTCGTAGGGTTTACGTATTTCGTGCGAAAAGTTTCGCTCTACATGTTGAGCGGCGGCTTTTCCATAGTACTGACTAATAATATGTACGATCACATCTGCAAGGGCATTAAGGCTTGCTACGGTGTACATGCGTTCTGACTGGGTTATAAAAAAGTCGGGTTTTAAACGCACTAACGGGTAGTCGTGGCTAAATTGATTGGCGTAGTGCCAATGGGTTGTAGCAGGGTGCCCATCAAGTAAGCCAGCCTCAGCTACTAAGCAGTTGCCAGTGCCTACACCAATTATATGGCTGCCTGCGCTAAAGCTCTCGCTTAGCCAATCAACTACGCCTTGATTTGTACGCACTACAGGGCGCGGGTTTCGCCAAATTCCGGGCACTATAATTAAATCACTGTAGGGGGCGTTAGTTGTTATGCAATCAGGAATTATCGCAAGGCCTGCGCGAGTGGGTATAAATTCAGCATTTTTAGCCACTAAATTTATAGCAAGCGGTCTAAAGCTTTGCTTATCAAGATGGCCTTTAGCAAAGGCCTCGCCGGCTCTTAACATCTCGATAGGCAGCGTTAAACTGGTAACTAATAAATGCGGATATACCGCTATAGCAATGTTTAGTGGTGGATTAGTGTTTTTTTCAGTCATATAAATGCTCCGACCAGTATATTTTGGCCTTTTGTGCTGAATATTTGGCTATTAAAGCACAATGCATAGTGCATAATCCATTTAAACTGCCTGTTCTTCTAATAACACGTTTTTAAAGGTAAATTATGACAGCATTACCCGTTATAGTAGGCATGGGTGGCATTAACGCCGCTGGCCGTACTTCTTTTCATCAAGGTTATCGCCGTATCGTGTTAGATAGTTTAAATGCTCAAGATCGCAGTGAAACATTCTTAGGCCTCGCCACACTGATGAATCTAGTAAGCGTTGTAAACGGCCAATTACAAGATACACAAGGTAATAATGTTGAGCAAAGCGACATAGAAGCACGCTTTGGTGAGCAAATTATTGCTGGTACGCTTATTCGTAAAATTGAAAAAGAACACTTTGATGCAGATGCCACACCGTGGCAGCAAAAAATGACGCTAAACGCATCAAGCGATAACGCAATTGTGTTTGAAACGCGCGCTCGCGACTTACCTACACCTGTTCCAGCTAGCTGGCAAGTTGAAGAACTTGAAGGCAAAAAAGTAAAAGTAACTATTGCAGCCGACTTAGATGTTAAGCATGACTCAACACGTGATAACCCGATTAAATCTGCAGGGCAATTTCCGACTGGGTTTGATCCGTCTGTTATGTATAACAGCCGCTATCAGCCTCGTGGTCTGCAAGCTACTATTTTTGCAGCTACCGATGCTATTAAATCAACAGGGCTTGATTGGCAGCATATTATGAATAGCGTAGAGCCAGATAAAATTGGTACCTATTCAGCATCGGTAATTGGCCAAATGGACGACAAAGGCCTAGGCGGTTTAGTAAAGGCGCGCCAACAAGGCGACCGTGTTAGTACTAAGCAGTTAGCACTGGGTTTAAATACCATGTCGACCGACTTTATTAACGCGTATGTTACGGGCAATGTAGGTACTACGTTTTCGACCTCGGGCGCCTGTGCTACGTTTTTATACAACTTACGTGCAGCGGTTAACGACATACAGGCAGGGCGTACACGCGTTGCGGTTGTCGCAAGTGTTGAGTGTGCTATTACACCAGAAGTGATTGAAGGCTTTGGTAACATGAGCGCACTTGCAAATGTTGAAGGTTTGCGCCGTTTAGATAACTTATCAAGTGATGAAGAACCAGATTATCGCAAAAGTAGCCGCCCATTTGGCGACAACTGCGGCTTTACATTAGGTGAAGGCGCACAAGTTGCTATTTTAATGGACGATGCCTTAGCCCTTGAACTAGGCGCTGACATTATGGGCTGCGTACCGGATGTATTTGTAAATGCAGATGGCATAAAAAAATCAATCACGTCACCTGGTCCTGGTAACTATATTACCATGGCTAAATCGGCTGCTTTAGCAACGAGCCTTTTAGGCAAAGAAGCTTTGCAAGAACGTAGCTTTATTTTAGCGCATGGCTCAAGTACACCACTAAACCGCGTAACAGAGTCGCTGATATATCACAAAGTGGCACAAACGTTCGCTATTGATAATTGGAAAGTGACAGCGCCAAAAGCCTATGTTGGTCATACTATAGCTCCTGCAAGTGGCGACCAATTAGCGATAGCTTTAGGTGTATTTAGCCATAATATTATGCCGGGTATTACCACAATTGATAAAGTGGCTGATGATGTTTACACCGATCATCTTGATATTCGTAATAGCCATTACGAATGCGCCGATATGGATATTGCTTTTATAAATTCAAAAGGCTTTGGCGGTAACAATGCAACAGCTACCGTACTTTCACCAAAAGTAACAATGCAAATGCTCGCTAAGCGCCATGGCGATGAAGTTATGAGTAGTTACGCGCAGAAAAACGTGGCAATTAAAGCCGCGCAACAAACGTATCAAGCTCAAGCCGATTTAGGCCAGTACGAACTTATTTACCGCTTTGGCGACGGACTTATTGACGACAACGATATTGTAATAGACGAGCAAAGTATTCAGTTACCTGGCTTTGAAAAAGCAATTACGTTTAGCACAACAAATTCCTATCAAGATATGTTTTAAGCACACATACTTGTTAGCAAGGCGCTTTTTAAGCGCCTTTTTTAATGCCTCAAATATATTTACTATTA
>NZ_WTKW01000423.1:0-3227 GCF_011378745.1 Pseudoalteromonas sp. Z1A6 | reverse complement strand
AAAAAACACAACAAAATTTCTTCAGGTTATTTCAAGTTACTTACTTTACAGTGAGTTAGCTACTTTTAATAAAATAATCAGCATGCAATAATCGCCGCCCTCATAATAAAGCTACATTGTATTTAATTACTAAAAATGTTCTCTGGGAATCAAATGAAACGTCATAACTTACTTTCTACTAGCATTAAATGTGCATTAATTACTGCTGCTGCAACAGCAAGTAATTCTGTGCTTGCACAAGATGAGCAAGCAACAAAAATTGAACGTGTTGAAGTAACGGGTTCACGTATTTTACGTGAAGGTGCTATTGCGCCTGCACCTGTTACAGTCATCAGTGGCGAGCAGCTAATGAATACTGGCGCAGTAAACATTGGTGAAGCGCTAAATAACTTACCTGCACTTGGCAATACATATTCTATGGCTAACTCAGGCCGGTTTATTGGTACTGCGGGTTTAAATATTCTTGATTTACGTAACATGGGTACAGATCGTACTTTGGTACTTGTAAATGGCAAGCGTCATGTATCAAGCTCTGCAGGCTCTCAATCTGTAGATACCAACACTATTCCAAGTGTATGGGTTGAACGTGTAGAGATAATTACTGGTGGTGCATCTGCTGTATACGGTGCTGATGCGGTAACAGGTGTTGTTAACTTTATATTAAAAGACAACATTGAAGGCATGGACTTTAGCGTTACACGTGGTTTTGCCGATTTAAGCAGCTACAACAACGAAAAAGCGACGTTCTCATACGGCTCTAACTTTGATAACGATCGTGGTAATGCAGCTTTTGCTATTGAGTACTCAGGCCAGGATTCATTAAACGCACTTGACCACCCATGGACTAGCACTTCGTTTAGTAGTTTACGTAATCAAGCCCAAACAGAAGCAAACAAAGATAGCGCAGCTTTCCCTGATAAAATTTTAACGCCTAATGCAGGTTATTACGCTATTAATAACGCCGGTGTTTATGCACTTGAAGATGGATATACTAATAGCTTTAATGCCGACAGCAGCGCTCGCAACTTATACATAGGTGATAATGTAGATGGCTTGTCGTGTGCAAACTGTGATTCGTTTAATCTTGGTCAATTTGAAGAGATTCAACCTGAGTTTGAGCGCTACAACGTAAACTTTAAAGTTAACTACGATGTTACCGACGACTTAAACGTTTACTTTGATGCAAAATACGTAAATAGCCAAGGCGAAAGCATAGGTCAACCTGCGTTTTTCTTCTTTGACGATGAAAACAGCATCAAAATCGACAACCCTTACCTAGACCCAGCCATTAAAGCACGTATGGAAGAGCAAGGTGTTGATTCGATCATGGTTAACCGCATGATGACCGACCTTGGCCGCCGCATTGAAAACAATACGCGTGAAACAACGCGCTTTGTTACCGGCTTAAAAGGCACAGTATTTGATGATTGGGAATTAGATACCTCAATAGTATACGGCCAAACTGATCTAGAGCGCGAAAATGGCGCTAACATGATTGTAGCAAATTACTTTAATGCACTTGATGCCGTTGAAGATACAAATGGTAACGTAGTATGTCGTAGTGCTGCAGCCCAAGCTGATGGCTGTGTTCCTGTAAATATTATGGGGTTTGGTTCGCCATCTCAACAAGCCATTGATTACATTAATACGGTATCTGTTGGCACTTCAACTATTAAGCAAACAGTTATTTCTGGCTCACTCGCTAATGGCGCTATTTTTGAATTACCAGCGGGCTATGTAGGTGTTGCATTTGGTGCTGAGTACCGTAAAGAAGAAAGCGAAACTAAAGAGCCTGATAACGCTGAAGGTACTTTTTTTAACGCACTGGGCGAAGATAAGGGCTCGTTTAACGTTCGCGAAGTATTCTTTGAAGCGACGATGCCAATTTTAACTGATTTACCGCTTATTCAAGATTTAGTGTTTGATACAGCAGTACGTCATGCTGACTACAGTACGATTGGCGAAGCAACTAGCTGGAAACTTGGCCTTGATTGGACTGTAAACGATGAACTACGTGTACGTGTAACTCAATCTGCAGCACTTCGTGCGCCAAACATTAGTGAAGTATTTGGTGCAGCAAGCCAAACTTTCTACAATGTAGACGACCCGTGTCGCGCTGAAAACTTAGGTGACTTATCAAACGGTGCAACACGTACTGCAAACTGTGCCGCATTAGGCGTAGCGAGTGACTTTAACTCAGATTACGATTCAGCCTCTTTAGATGGTTTAAGCAGTGGTAACCGCGATGTAAAAGGCGAAGAGTCAACAAGTACAACTGTAGGCATTGTTTACCAACCAGAGTTTTTAGAAAACGCGCTACTTACTATTGATTACTGGGAAATTGAACTTGAAGATGCAATTGACACAATTAACGCGCAAGACATTCTTGATCGCTGTGTAGATAGCGCAACAGGTATAAACAATCAGTACTGTAACTTAATCACACGTAATGCTAATGGTGAAATTACTTTAATTCAAAACTCTGTATTAAATGTTGCTGGCCAAAAAGCATCAGGGATAGATTTTGAACTAGGTTACGATTTTGACGCGTTTGAAGGTAGCTTTAAAACACGCTTAATTGGTACTTACTTAATTGAACGTAAAGATTACCCGTTCCAAGACGACCCTAGTAACTACATTGAATACGCAGGTACTACAGGTGAAGCTAAGTGGCAAACTAACTTATCTGTAAGTTATGTTATGGATAACTTTTTCTCAACAGTTGAAACACGCTTTTTAAGTGAAGTCGATTTATACACAAATGTTGAACTTGAAAACAACCCTAACCCAAGTAATCAAATGTCTTACGGTAAATACTTTATTACCGATATGACTGTTGGTTATAACTTCGATAGCGGTTTAGGCGTTAAAGTAGGTGTTGATAACGTATTCAACCGTAAACTTCCGTACGGTTCACGTGGTACAAGCGCGGGTAGCGCAAGTTACGATAACATTGGCCGCTTTGGCTACATTAACTTAAGCTACAGCTTATAATTAATAAAATAACTTATTAGGGCGTGTTGATCATTGGTGGGTGAATTTGCAGCAGTATGTTTGGTTTTTAGGCAAGGCAGAGCCTATGTAGTGTGGTTATTCCCCATAAATAGGCGATAACGCAGCATAAATACCAAACATGCGCTGCCCGAAGGGTTCTTTCTAGGGACGATTAACTCTTTGTTACCTACATGGATGTAGGTAAGGGGCGTGAGCAGGACGCGGAAGCTTTG
>NZ_WTKW01000422.1:0-3238 GCF_011378745.1 Pseudoalteromonas sp. Z1A6 | reverse complement strand
TTGATGATTTTGGAACTGGGTATTCTTGCTTAGCTTATTTAAGTGCGTTTCCTGTTAAAGAACTAAAAATAGATAAGAGCTTCATTGATAAAATTTTAGACAATGAGATTGGTTTTAATATCGCGAAAACAATTATCAGCTTAGGGAAAAGCTTAAACTTAGCGGTAGTGGCAGAAGGTGTAGAGACCGCTGAGCAGTACAATTTACTTAAAAAAATGAATATTGATTCGATGCAAGGTTACTTAATCGCAAAACCAATGGATAAGGAGCGCTATTTAAAATGGCATAACGCTAAAAATAAGCCTCACGATCTAATTACTTAAAGCTCAACGCAATTTAATAACAATAATCTAACTGCTCATTTTGGTACTGGATTATTTATTGCTCTTAGTGATGAAATTTCACAATGCAGTCTCCCCTAAAGATTTTTTTGTTAAACAGTGCTAAGCTACGTCCGCTTAAATATATTATTTAAAGCTTAATAAACTTATAACAATGAATGGAAGCTTTATGCAGTTAGTTGATTTGAATCCAAGTGATCCCGATGTAGTTAACGTATTTGACGATATAGACCGACTTATAAATTCGTTGTACCC
The DNA here is from genome assembly GCF_011378745.1 of Pseudoalteromonas sp. Z1A6. NCBI lineage: Bacteria > Pseudomonadati > Pseudomonadota > Gammaproteobacteria > Alteromonadales > Pseudoalteromonadaceae > Pseudoalteromonas > Pseudoalteromonas sp. Z1A6. Next base: position 2,642 of record NZ_WTKW01000422.1, on the reverse strand, counting down.
TGTTGCAACAGCTCAGTCTCTTGAGTTAGACGAATTAACCTCACCTAATGTATATGCTATTGGTTTAAAAACCGAAGAGGGAATTATTGCCTGCGGTGCGATTGTCGAGAAATTTGATACTCAACCTTATGGCGAAATAAGACGTTTATACGTTAAACCAAGCCATCGTGGTAAAGGGCTATCGAGACGTATTATGCAAATTTTATTGCATCAAGCTGGTGAAAAGCAAATCCCGTTAATACGTTTAGAAACAGGCCCAAAGCAAATAAAATCTATCAGTTTATATGAAAATTTAGGCTTTAAACGTTGTGGCAGCTTTGGCTCATATGTCGATAATCCACAAAGTGTATTTATGGAACTAGGGCTTAGCCAATAAGTTAACTAGCTCTGCGGCATGTTAAAGTTTAACGTGTCGTAAATACCCTTTCCTGCAATCACCCATTATTACCTTGCAATAAACGCTATACTTAAAACTAATAACTATAAAAACTCCTTTTATAGCTAAGCAAAAAATACTTCACTGTTTTTAACACCTGTCTTCGTATAAAATCTGTCTCGATAATTAGTAATTAACTTACAAAGCGAGAATTTTTATCTTTTCTAATAGTAGCGATAAACCAATGAGCGAAATAACAGTAGTAACCCACAATGGTAATTTTCATGCAGACGACGTTTTTAGTATTGCGGTACTTAAACATATTTTGCCAGCGTTTAAGCTTGTTCGTACTCGCGATAAAGCGCTTATAGAAAGTGCTGATATTGTTGTTGATGTAGGCGGCGAATATAACCCAGATACAGGTCGATTTGATCATCATCAACGCGGTGGTGCGGGTGAGCGTGAAAATGGCACTCCTTATTCATCATTTGGTTTAATTTGGAAAAAGTACGGTTTAACGCTTTGTAATGATAATCAAGCAGTAGCAGATAGAGTTGACTCTGGCCTGGTATCGACTATTGATGCCATTGACTGCGGTTACGTAAAAGGTGTGGTTGAGGGCATAACGCTGAGTCAAACAATTTCAATGTTTAACCCTACATGGGAAGAAGAAAGTAACTTTGATGCCTGTTTTGATGAAGCTGTTGAATTTGCAGCGCGTATGCTCGTTCGTTTTATCGCTTCAGCTCACGGTAGTGTTAATGCAAAAGAAATTGTTGCCAAAGCAATTGAAAATGCAGACGATGCCAGAGTAATCGTGCTTGAAAAGTACACACCGTGGAAAAAAACAGTCCATATTTTATCAAGTGACGCACTATACATGGTTTATCCGTCTCACTCAGGGCAGTGGATATTACAAACGGTGCCTGTTGAGCCTGGGTCGTTTGAAGATAAAAAATCGCTTCCTAAAGCGTGGTCTGGCTTATCTGATCAAGCGTTTGTAGATGAAACAGGTATTGATGATGCCGTGTTCTGTCACAATGGTTTATTTATAGCGGGTACTAAATCGTTTGAAAGCACAATGAAGCTTGCCACAATGGCGCTTGCTGAATAAGAGCTAAAAATAATACCTAAATAAAATTTTGAGATAGATACTTGCTTGTAAAATGATTAATTACGGTAGTATCTATTCTCAATTTTATGTTTGTAAAGGGAATTGGATGGAAATAGAATCTGCATTAAAAGAAATACGAATGGTTTTAAAAAGCCATATTACCGAGCTTACTGCTGCGTTTGAATCCATCTATAAAATGGGTATACCCGATGAGGCAGATAAAATTGTAATCTGGATCCCTCTGGGTAGTCCTTACAACCTGTCGTTTACTTACATGACAAATGATGCAAATGAAATTTATAAACCAGGAATGGATTTTGGCGCACTTGCTGTTCTAGATGAACCTTTAGAAAGCTTGATTGACAACTACATGGATTCTGAATTTTACAAAGATATATCAAGAGCTACAGATATTGAAGTTGCATCGTGGTTATATACAGCACTAGAGTCATCATCGTTTAAAGGCGTTAGCTTACATAAGGCTATGGCAATTAATAATGTGTGTGCATATTTTGATTTGAAAACGTTAACTTTAATAGACGATTCAGATATGTGGTCGGAATATCAATCTTAAGCAATAGAGTTAATTAATATTATGCCAAAGCTTACTCATAATGAAATCACCCTTGAGCTTCCTGAAAGCCGATTTTTTGAAGATATGTTTGGGGTAGACTACCCAGGTTATCTCCCTTATTGGCTTGCCTATATGAGCCCAAAAGAGAGGCAAGCGTACCTCTTAGCTACAAAGTCAGAGTATATGGATATAGTTGATGAGATGTATAACGAAAGCTTTAATTGGCAAGAATGGTTACCTTACCCTTATTAAAACGTCACAAAATCCCGCACGCTAATTATCTATTTACTGTAATAAGATGCTCTAAAGTTTTAATTTGAATACCTAACTAGCGCTTTTTTCAAATAAGGAAAAAGATGAACATTTCATGTCTTGTGATTATTTTTGCATGTATAGCAGCTAGCTATCTTTTTTTTGCGTTTTTTATTTATAGGCTACCAAAACCCCAGCAGCAAAAATGTATTGAAGGTGAAATTGTATTTATTTTTATTGATATGAATACTCACTATAAGTATTGATGAACGGTTATGTTTTTTTAGATTGACGTTGAACGTTTTAGGGGGACAAATTTACCCATA
>NZ_WTKW01000421.1:0-3243 GCF_011378745.1 Pseudoalteromonas sp. Z1A6 | reverse complement strand
GTTTAAATAAACGCGGTTTTTTTATTTCTAATTAACGATTTATTTTAATCGTTAATTTTTGCAAACGCAGTACCTAAGCGAGTAACCACTTCTGGTAGTTGGTCATCCAGTATTTCAGCTTTATCAGCACCCCATGCTAGTACCACAGTAGAGCCTAATTTAAAGCGACCCATTTCTTCACCTTTTTTAAGCGTGATAGCGTTATCGCCAGTGGTTGGGTATTTCCAACTAAATACATCGCTACCTGCTGGTGGCGTGACAGTGCCTGCCCAAATAGTTTCTATGCTGGCTACAATTGTTGCGCCAACAAGTACCATTGCAAGCGGACCAATCTCAGTTTCAAAAATTGCTACCACACGTTCGTTACGTGCAAACAAGTTAGGCACGTTTTGCGCTGTAAGTGGGTTTACTGAAAATAAATCACCTGGCACGTAAATCATTTTGCTTAGTGTGCCATCAATTGGCATATGAATACGGTGGTAATCTTTAGGCGCTAAATAAATAGTGGCAAACTTACCGCCTAAAAATGGTGTTGTATCATCTTGTGAGCCGCCTAGTAGCGCTTGTAAGCTGTAATCGTGGCCTTTAGCTTGTATTAGCTGTCCGTCAACAATATCGCCTAGCTGGCTGATTGCGCCATCCACTGGATGAATGATGATATTGCTATCTTCTACCATTGGGCGCATGCCGTCTTTTAAAGGGCGAGTAAAAAATTCATTAAAGCTTTTATAATGAGCCGGATCTGGGTATTGGGCTTCGCTCATATCTACTTTATATTGCTTAATAAATAGTTTAATTAAAGTCGTTGTTAAAGCACCCGCTTTTGCAGCAGCTAATTTGCCGACTACGCGTGAAATAAAATGTTTTGGCATTGCGTACTGCATTGCGATTTTAAATTTGTCTAAACTCACAGTATTTTTCCTAAATTATACGCGAGGCGCACGGGCGCCTGCACGGCCATCGGCCATTGTTTCTAAAATTCGGTGGTAGCTGTCAAAGCGCAATTGAGAAATTCTTCCATCGGCTACTGCTTCTTTAACGATGCAACCCGGATCGTTTAAATGTTTACAGTCTCTAAAGCGGCACCCGCCTATAAATTCTCTAAACTCTTTAAAGCACCACGTTACACGCTCAACATCTAAATGCCATAAACCAAACTCACGAATACCTGGCGAGTCGATTAGGTTACCGCCACTTGGTAAATGGTGAAGTCGCGAAACAGTTGTTGTGTGCTGGCCTAAGCCGCTGTTTTCAGATACTTCTTTAGTTAATATTTCAGCGTTAGGCAATACAGTATTAACGAGGGTTGATTTCCCCACACCACTTTGGCCAACAAAAATATTATTTTTATCAACAAGTACTTCTTTTAATTTATCAATACCATCGCCTGATATATTACTAACAAGGAGTACTTGGTAATCAAGTTTACGATAGATATCGAGAACTTTTTGTATTTCGTTAAGGCCTGCTTCGTCAATTAAATCGGTTTTATTGAGCACTAAAATTGGCTCAATGCCCATATCTTCACAGGCTATTAAATAACGGTCGATAATACTGGGTGTAAACTCGGGTAATACAGCCGATACCATGAGTATTTGGTCAATGTTGGCTGCAATAACTTTAACACCGTCGTAAAAGTCAGGGCGGGTAAGTTGCGAGCGACGCTCTTGCGTGGCTTCAATTACACCGGCTAAATCACCCTCACTTACTTTGGCACGGCGAAATAATACTTCATCACCACATACTAAATTAGACACAGTACGGCGTATATTACAGCGAAGTACATCGCCATTTTCAGTTTCGACATCGGCGTGTTGGCCAAAACGACTGATCACAATTGCGCTCTCGACCTGACCTAAGTTATCGGTTTGCCATTCTTGCGCCCCTTTTTTAGCCGGTCTTGAGTCTGCGCTATTAATGCGCTTTTGGTGATTGGCCTTGATCTGACGCGATTGGCCTTTACTTAATTTTTTTTGTTTTGCCACTGGAGGCCTATAACCTTAGTTAAATGTCGCTTTTCCTAAAAAAAGCTTTAGCTCGACGGTTGATGCTAATATGATATATCGAAATGCGTTGGATCTAAAGGAAAGCACCGCTTAGGTAATTATGACTATTAATAAATCAAATTTAATTTGGCTCGATCTTGAAATGACAGGGCTCGAACCAGAGACCGATAAAATACTCGAAATTGCGACGGTTGTCACTGACGCAGACCTGAATATATTAGCCGAAGGGCCAACTATAGCTATTCATCAAAGTGATGAATTACTAAATGGCATGGACGAGTGGTGTACTACTCAACATGGTAAGTCGGGTTTAACAGCTCGCTGCAAAGCAAGTACCTTTGATGAAGCCTATGCTGTAGAGCAAACTTTAGCGTTTTTAAAGCAGTGGGTACCAGCAGGCACTTCGCCAATGTGTGGTAATTCAATTGGTCAAGACCGCCGCTTTATGAATAAATATATGCGCGAGCTTGAAGACTTCTTTCATTACAGAAATCTTGATGTGAGTACTATTAAAGAATTAGCACGTCGCTGGAAACCAGAAGTGCTTGCAAAAGTGAACAAAAAAGGCTCACACCTTGCTTTGGATGACATTAAAGATTCGATTATGGAATTAAAAGTCTATAGAGAAAATTTCTTTAATTTGTAAAAAACACTTGCAAACAGACTGTATTATTGTAGAATCCTGCCCCGCTCAAGACGATAACCCACGCGGGGTTAGTGTGTTTGAGTGATTGAATTACCATCAATAAATGCGGTACTAGCTCAGTTGCTAGAATGTTGAACGCGATCTGTCGCGCACCAACGTAAAATAACTGAAGAAGTGAAAATGCGGTACTAGCTCAGTTGGTAGAGCGCGACCTTGCCAAGGTCGAGGTCACGAGTTCGAGCCTCGTGTACCGCTCCAATTTCTAACCAAAAGAAATTGAAGTGAATAAAAGCTAGCTCAGTTGCTAGGATGTTGAACGCAATTTATTGTGCATCAATAAAATAACTGAAAAATGCGGTACTAGCTCAGTTGGTAGAGCGCGACCTTGCCAAGGTCGAGGTCACGAGTTCGAGCCTCGTGTACCGCTCCAATTTCTAACCAAAAGAAATTGTAGTGTTGAATGAAAATATAATGCGGTACTAGCTCAGTTGCTAGAATGTTGAACGCGACCTGTCGCGCACCAACGTAAAATAACTACAGAAGTAAAAATGCGGTACTAGCTCAGTTGGTAGAGCGCGACCTTGCCAAGGT
>NZ_WTKW01000420.1:0-3252 GCF_011378745.1 Pseudoalteromonas sp. Z1A6 | reverse complement strand
GATTGCTCATATTATTCAAGAAATTCATAAAAAACAAAATAACTCAGCTATTGGTTCTAGGATATTAATCTTTGACGTAAACGGTGAGTATCAAAATGCTTTTAAAGGTTCATTCGATGGTAGCATCAAAGTAAAGCTTTATAAGCCCAACATTAATAAACCTGACAACAATTTCACACCATTCTTCTTGCCACATTTTTTAATGTCGATTGATGAGTGGAGTGCTTTTTTATTAGCAACGGAAGCTACTCAGAGACCTTTTTGGGATAAAGTTCTTCAAGAAGCTTATATCTTTTATAAGATGCTTTCTAATGATCCTAATGAAGTTGCAAGAACGGTTGATTATTTAAGGCATAAAGTTTGTTCTATTATCTTAAATATAATTGGACAAGGTGACTCGGATACAACAAATATCACTACTGCTTCAAGTATTATTGCAAGTTTGCAAATGATTATTCATTCAGATCCGTCTCTAACATCAATAGCTATTAGTTCTGGATTAGGTTCAGACTTGGAAACTCTGAAAGGTGCCTGTCGAATAAATTATGGCTCTAATGATGGCGTACTTTTGGGTAGAACTCAGACGGTTTATGCAAAGGTAAATCATCAAAATGTTGATGCTGTTATCTGCGATAAACTCCCACATGGTGAATACTTCGATTATAAATTTTTAAGAGTTTCGGCTAATCTAGCATTGCTAGAAGAAGACTCTCGTGGCAATAAACGTATGAGAGAATATACGTCTACAATGCTTACACGCTTGGATTATTTTTTAGAGAATACTAATTGTGATTTTATGCGTGATCGTGCGGATGATTCAATAACAGATGTTAAGTCTTTTTTAGCTGATTTTTGGGATTTTGATGAGAGCAATACCCATCAAACTCAAATGGTAATTATTGATACAAGTGAGTTATCTCCGGATTCATTAGAAACATTAACAAGTGTTACTTCGCGTTTGATTTTTGAAGAGCGTAAGAAGTATATGAACAATGAAAGGAGGCAAAACCCGATACATTTAATTCTTGATGAGGCGCATCGTTATATTAAGAAAGATTATAAATATGTATTTAAAGAAAACATTTTTGAGAAAATAGCACGAGAGGGGCGAAAATACTCCTTATACCTATTGGTTTCGTCACAAAGGCCATCAGAGTTATCTGAAACTGTTTTATCACAGTGCGCTAACTTCATTATTCATAGAATACAAAATGAAGTAGATATGCGCTACGTTTATGCCGTATTGCCATTTTTCTCTGAAGATTTTGTTAATAAAATAAAACAATCAGTACCTGGTGAAGCTTTAGTTTTTGGAAATTGTGTTTCAATGCCATTACATGTAAAAATTCATGAAGCTAAACCAGCACCGGATAGTGAAAACTGCAAAATATCAGAAGAGTGGTTTAAAACATCTGTAAAATAAATATAAAACGGACTTAAATAGTAAATATTGTATTCAGATACTTTACAATCCCTTATTAAGTTAACTTCCCTAATTTATAAGGGATATCAGTCATTCAAAATAGCGCGGATTGGAGCTAATTCCTAATGTCCGTAATGGTTGAACTAGTGACTGTTATATCTATCTCTGTATAGGGCACAAAGCGCCTTAGAAGTTATGAACACTCTGCGCTAAGGCTATATTAGCAACATATTATTTGCCTCTTAACGAGGCGTTAAATCTTTAGGGGAAGATGTGAGAAAAATATCGAAAGCTCGATTCGAAGCTCTTAGTTACGCAAGAGTACCTCTGGTTAAAATCATGTCGGATGAGGTTGAATGGTATTCAAACGACAACAATGCTGTATTAGGCACTATTTTATTGGATAACATAGATAATGATCATGTAGCGATGGTGCTAGGGAGGGATGAAGCAGGCGTCTTTAGGTGTATAGATGCAAAAGTGAGCATTCCAACAATAACTGAAGCTAGAAAAGTCTTATTGGAAAACATTAATAAGCACTCTAAAGATGGGGCTGAAGAGTTCCCACAAGGTGTTATTACTAGGAAGAAGAACCTAATCTTCGACTATATTGAAAAAAAAGAACCTATGCCAGATGATTATAAGTTATTGACCAAATTGGATTTGTTTAGCCCAGCAAAGGAATTAATAGCTGAAATAGCTTACTCATTTGAAGATCCTGATGGGAATTATATTGAACAATTCCAAAGTACAGGTTTTAACGCTAGATTATGGGAGCTATATTTATATGCACTGTTTCATGAAATGGACTTCATGATTAATAGAGAGTTTAATGCACCTGATTATGTAATTGAAAAAGCAGGAAAGCGACTTTGTATTGAAGCCGTAACGGTAAACCCTAGTCAGCATTCTGTAGATGAAATAGAGCCATCTACTACAGAAGAAATGGACAGATTATTGTTGGATTATATGCCAATAAAATATGGCAGCCCATTGTATTCTAAGTTGAATAAAAAATATTGGGAAAAAGAGCACGTCACGGGACACCCCTTACTAATTGCTATTCATGATTTTCACCAAAAAGGCTCTATGATGTGGTCAAGGAAAGCACTTGAATCTTATTTGTTTGGTGCTAGAAGAACATATTCATTTACACCAGAGAGTGGCCTTTGTGAAAATGTAGAGATCATTGAAGAGCATCGTTGGAATGAAAAAGTTATACCATCAAATTTTTTCTCTCAACCAAACTCTGAAAATATCAGCGCAATAATACATTCAAATCAAGCAACGATTGGTAAGTTTTTAAGAATGGGATATTTGGCTGGATTTGGACGCCAGGATTTAGATATTAGGTTTGTCGGACAAGCAATATATGATAATAATCAAGTACATGTTGATTTTGAAAAAAATGTTACTCCTGAACAATACGAGGAGTTTTGGAAGGACTCTATAACTATTTATCATAACCCTAATGCATTGTGTCCACTTGACTATAATTTATTTCCTAATGTAGCCCATGTGTTTTTTTCTGAAGGTAAATTTAATTCTATAAAGCCACAATATTACCCAGTTAGAGGGCGTACATATTATCGAGCCAAAGAAATTTAACAAATTAGCCAGTGGCACATAATAAACAAGGATAGGTTATCAATACAAAATCTAATCCATCAAGGTCAATTAGCAGTAATAGCTAACGTCTTCTTTGTGGCATAAGTGATCGTACAGAGGCAACATATCACTGTCAGCAATGAGCTTGAAACAGCCTACCGCAAAGACAAAGACTGACGGTCCGCTCCTCGCTCTAAGCGGACTAGAAAAAATTTCACAAA